>NZ_JAOBSQ010000041.1:0-193408 GCF_025246485.1 Acidovorax sp. K2F | reverse complement strand
CTAGGTAGCTATCTAATTTGTAGCGCCATGGCTCTATGCCGGGCGTCTGCTGCCTGTGGGGGACAGATCCTGCGCCCCGCCAGCGCGCTACCATCCGCGGATGCCCTTGCTCGCTGATGACGCCCCCGCACTGCCGCTGGATGCCCAGGGCATTCTGGAACTGGCGGCACGCTCCATGTTCCAGCTGTTCTCCAGCGTCAGCCAGGGCATGTTCCTGGTGGATCGCAGTGGGCGCATCGTGTGGGTGAATGAGGGCTATCAGCGCTTTCTGCCGGACCTGGGTTTTTCGTCGGTGGACCAGTTCGTGGGCCGCACGGTGGAAGAGGTCATCCCCAACACACAGATGCGCCGCGTGCTCGAAACGGGCCAGCCCGTGCTGATCGACCTGCTGACCAACAAGGCGGGCACCTTCGTGGTCAGCCGCATTCCGCTGCGCGACGACGCGGACCGAGTGATCGGCGCCATTGGCATCGTGCTGTTCGACCATCCCGAGACCACGCTGCAGCCCCTCATCAGCAAGTTTGCGCTGTTGCAGCGCGATCTCGATGACGCCCGGCGCGAGCTGGCCAGCCAGCGCCGCCGCAGCCTGGCGGTGGCGGGCGACGGCGAGCGGCGGTCCAAGTACACCTTTGCCAGCTTCATCGGTTCCAGCCCCGCGGCAGCCGAGGTCAAGCGCCAGGCGCGCCGTGCAGCGCAGTCGAGCAGCCCCGTGCTGCTGCTGGGCGAGACGGGGACCGGCAAGGAGCTTCTGGCCCACGCGATCCACGCAGCGTCCAGCCGCGCCAGTGGCCCGTTCGTCAGCGTCAACATCGCCGCCGTGCCCGACACGCTGCTCGAGGCCGAGTTCTTCGGCGTGGCGCCTGGCGCCTACACCGGCGCCGACCGCAAGGGCCGCGACGGCAAGTTCAAGCTGGCCGATGGCGGCACGCTGTTCCTCGACGAAATCGGCGACATGCCCCAAAGCCTGCAGGCCAAGCTGCTGCGGGCGCTGCAAGAGGGCGAGATCGAACCGCTGGGCAGCAACAAGCTCGTGCCCTTCAATGTGCGCATCCTGGCCGCGACATCGCGCGATTTGGCGTCCCTGGTGCGCGAGGGCAAATTCCGCGAGGATTTGTTCTACCGCCTGCATGTGCTGCCGGTGCGTGTGCCGCCGCTGCGCGTGCGGCGCAGCGACATTCCTGCCTTGGTCGAAGCATTGGGCGAAGACCTGGCCCTGCGCAATGGCACCGCGCCGCCCGAGTTGCTGCCCGATGCGATGGCCCTGCTGGCGGGTCAGCCCTGGCGCGGCAACATCCGCGAGCTGCGCAATGTGCTGGAGCAGGCGGTAATGCGCAGCGACTCGCAGTCCATCGACGCCGCGCAGCTCGAACGCATCCTGCGCGAGGCGGGCGTGGAGCCCGCCGCCCCCGCCCCGGTGCAGGACCCAGGCCACGCCGCCGACGCCGACGCCGAGGACGAAAGCCGATACCTGCGCCCGCTGGCCGAGCAGGTGGCGGAGCTGGAGCGCAAGGCCATCGCGGCTGCGCTCAAAGCCCATGGCGGCAACAAGCTGGCCACTGCTCGCCAGCTGGGCATCTCGCGCGCCACGCTCTATGGACGTCTGGAAAACCCTGAATAAAAATCAGGCAAATGTCTAAAAATTAGACATTCAATGTGTATTGAAATCAGGCAGTGTCGCCAGGGTGTCAGCAAAAGTATCTTTGAAATCAAGCACTTGGCTGCTGGCACAGACTGTGCAATAAAGAAACATCACAACAGGAGACATCGCCATGCACCGTCGCACTCTGGTCGCCCTCGCTTCCGCAGCCGTTACCGCCGCCGCACTTTCTGCCCCCGCGTTCGCGCAGACCGGTGAAATCCGCATTGCCCACGTGTACAGCAAGACGGGTCCGCTGGAGGCCTATGGCAAGCAGACCCAGACCGGCCTGATGATGGGCCTGAACTACGCCACCGGCGGCAGCATGACCGTCAATGGCAAGAAGCTCGTCGTGATCGAGAAGGACGACCAGGGCAAGCCTGACCTGGGCAAGAGCCTGCTGGCCTCGGCCTACTCGGATGACAAGGCCGACATTGCCGTCGGCCCCACCTCCAGCGGCGTTGCCCTGGCCCTGCTGCCCGTGGCCGAGGAATACAAGAAGATCCTGCTGGTGGAGCCCGCCGTGGCCGACGCCATCACCGGCGACAAGTGGAACAAGTACATCTTTCGCACCGGCCGCAACAGCAGCCAGGACGCGATCTCCAACGCCGTGGCCATCGACAAGGCGGGCGTGACGGTGGCCACGCTGGCGCAGGACTATGCCTTCGGCCGCGATGGCGTGAAGGCCTTCAAGGACGCGCTCAAGAACGCCAAGCTGGTGCACGAGGAATACCTGCCCACCACCACCACCGACTTCACCGCCGGTGCCCAGCGCCTGATCGACAAGCTCAAGGACGTGCCCGGCCGCAAAGTCATCTTCATCATCTGGGCCGGTGCAGGCAACCCGTTCAAGATCGCTGACATGGACCTCAAGCGCTATGGCATCGAGATCGCCACCGGCGGCAATATCCTGCCTGCCATGGCGGCCTACAAGAACTTCCCCGGCATGGAAGGCGCGACCTACTACTACTTCGGTATCCCCAAGAATCCCGTGAACGAAGCCATGGTGGCTGCGCACTACAAGGAGTTCAAGACCCCGCCAGACTTCTTCACGGCCGGCGGTTTCAGCTCTGCCATGGCGCTGGTCACCGCTCTCAAGGCCACGAACGGCGACACCAACACCAACAAGCTCATCAAGACCATGGAGGGCATGAGCTTCGAGACACCCAAGGGCAAGATGACCTTCCGCAAGGAAGACCACCAGGCCATGCAGAGCATGTACCACTTCAAGATCAAGGTGGACCCGGCCTTTGCCTGGGGCGTGCCCGAGCTGGTGCGCGAGATCAAGCCTGAAGAAATGAACGTGCCGATTCGCAACAAGCGATAAGCCGGTCTTTCGACTCCGCTAGCGAGTTGGCGAGTTAGCGAGGCCCGTCGGACAGGATCACCGTCCTGCTCCTTCGGGGTCCATCCCGCAGGGGCGGCCGCCCCTCTTTTTCCAGTGAATTGATGCATGAACCCCCGGGTGTACACGGGGGCTGGGTCGGTTTTTCTCAAAAATTATTTGGAGACAAGACAACATGGCTTTCAATTTCATCCGGGCGGCAGCAGCAGGGGCTGCGATGGCACTGTGTGGCGTGGGCAGTGTTCACGCTGCCGTCAACCTGCCAGCACTCAAGATCGACAAGACACAGACCACGGTATCGGGCCTGTCCTCGGGCGGCTTCATGGCCGTGCAGCTGCACGTGGCGTACTCGGCAACGTTTGCCAAAGGCGCTGGCGTGGTGGCGGGCGGCCCGTTCTATTGCGCCGAAGGGTCCATCGTCAACGCCACGGGGCGCTGCATGGCCAGCCCCGCCAGCATCCCCACCAGCACGCTGGTGAGCACCACCAACACCTGGGCCAGCCAGGGCGTGATCGACCCCGTGGCCAACCTGCAGAACTCCAAGGTCTACCTGTTCTCGGGCTCGCTCGACAGTGTGGTCAAGACCGGCGTGATGGACGCACTGCGCACCTACTACAACAGCTTCGTGCCCGCCGCCAATGTGGTCTACAAGAAGGACATTGCTGCCGAACACGCCATGGTGACGGACGACTACGGCAACGCCTGCTCCACCAAGGGCGCGCCCTACATCAGCGACTGCAACTTCGACCTGGCTGGTGCCATGCTGCAGCATCTGTACGGCACGTTGAACGCCCGCAACAACGCCACTCTGCCCACCGGCAATTACATCGAGTTCAACCAGAGCGAGTTCATCACCAACCATGGCATGGCCACCACGGGCTGGGCCTATGTGCCCCAGGCCTGCCAGGCGGGCGGCACGGCCACCTGCAAGCTGCATGTGGTGCTGCATGGCTGCAAGCAGAACATCAGCGATGTGCAGCAGCAATACGTGCGCAACACCGGCTACAACCGCTGGGCTGACACCAACAACATCGTGATGCTGTACCCGCAGACCAGCACCGCAGCCACCAACAGCTGCTGGGACTGGTGGGGCTATGACAGCGCCAACTATTCCGAGAAGTCGGGCCCGCAAATGGCGGCCGTCAAGGCCATGGTGGACCGCGTCTCCAGCGGCACGGGTGGCACCACGCCCCCCGACCCTGTGGCCCTGCCAGCCCCCACGGGCGTGAGCACCTCGGGCGCCACGGCCAGCAGCATGGCCATCGGCTGGGCTGCCGTCACGGGCGCGACCAGCTACAACGTGTACCGCAACGCCAACAAGGTCAACGCGCTGCCTGTGACTGCCACCAGCTACACCGACACCGGCCTGGCCGCGTCCACCACCTACAGCTGGACGGTGCGCGCGGCCGATGCCAACGGGGCCGAGGGCGCCACATCGGCCGCAGCTTCGGGCACCACGCTGGCCGCATCGGGCGGCGGCACGGCCACCTGCACCACCGCCAGCAACTATGCACACACCCTGGCCGGGCGCGCGTACGCCGCCGGGGGCTACACCTATGCGCTGGGCTCCAACCAGAGCATGGGCCTGTGGAACGTGTTCGTCACCAACACCTTGAAGCAGACCAGCACCAACTACTACGTGATCGGCACCTGCCCCTAAAGTGCCGGGGCGCGCTGCCGCAGGGCAGGGCGCCCCACCCATTCCATCGATTGACTCAGACCGTGAAAGTGAACCCCCACCCATGAGCACCTTGGCCACCAAGGACTTGACCATCCGCTTTGGCGGCCACGTGGCGGTCAACGGCGTGACCTGCTCGTTCGAGCCCGGCACCCTGACCGCCATCGTGGGCCCCAACGGCGCGGGCAAGACCACCTACTTCAACCTGATCTCGGGGCAACTCAAGGCCACCAGCGGCAGCGTCACGCTGGGCGGGCAGGACCTCACGGGCCAGTCCGTCTCGGCACGCACCCACGCGGGCCTGGGCCGGGCGTTCCAGCTCACCAACCTGTTCCCCAACCTCAGCGTGCTGGAGAACGTGCGCCTGGCCGTGCAGGCCACGCAGGAGGGCAAGCACCGCCGGGGCATGAACCTGTGGAGCATCTGGAGCGACCACAGCGCGCTGACCCAGCGCGCCCGCGTGATCCTGCAGGCCGTGGCCATGACCGACCGGGCCGACACTCCCGTGGCCAGCCTGCCACACGGCGACCAGCGCAAGCTCGAAGTGGCGTTGCTCATGGCGCTGGAGCCGCAGGTCTACATGTTCGACGAGCCCACGGCCGGCATGAGCCACGACGAGGCGCCCGTGATCCTGAACCTGATCCGCGAGCTGAAGAAGGACAAGACCAAGATCATCCTGCTGGTGGAGCACAAGATGGACGTGGTGCGCGAGCTGGCCGACCGCATCATCGTGCTGACCAACGGCACGCTGGTGGCCGATGGCCCGCCAGCCGAGGTGATCGCATCGCCCGTGGTGCAAGAGGCTTACCTGGGCGTCTCCAAGGACGCAGAGCAGGAGGCCGCATGAGCACGACACCAACGACCAACCTGCTCGAACTCAAGGGTGTGCACACGCACATCGGGGCGTACCACATCCTGCACGGCGTTGACCTGGCTGTGCCCAAAGGGCAGCTCACCATGCTGCTGGGCCGCAACGGCGCAGGCAAGACGACCACGCTGCGCACCATCATGGGCCTGTGGCATGCGTCGCAGGGTTCCATCCACTTTGGTGGCAAAGACATCACCGCGATGAATACGCCTGCCATCGCGGGCCTGAACATCGCCTATGTGCCCGAGAACATGGGCATCTTTGCCGACCTCACGGTGAAGGAAAACATGCTGCTGGCCGCACGCAGTGCCCGCAACGCCGCGCAGATGGATGAGGCGCGCTTGCAGTGGATCTTCAAGCTCTTCCCCGCCGTGGAGAAGTTCTGGAACCACCCCGCCGGCAAGCTCAGCGGCGGCCAAAAGCAGATGGTGGCCGTGAGCCGCGCCATCGTCGAGCCGCGCGACCTGCTCATCGTGGATGAGCCCAGCAAGGGCCTCGCGCCCGCCATCATCAACAACATGATCGATGCGTTCGACCAGCTCAAGAAGAGCGGCGTGACCATCCTGCTGGTCGAGCAGAACATCAACTTTGCCAAGCGGCTGGGTGACACCGTGGCGGTGATGGACAACGGCCAGGTGGTGCATGCGGGCAGCATGGCCGCGCTGGCGCAAGACGAAGAACTGCAGCGCTCGCTGCTGGGGTTGGCGCTATGAGTTGTGTGAGCAATTTCAGATGTTTTCGGGCGGTAGCGCAGGTATCTATTGTCCTGTTAGCTATCAAATGTGTAGCTGATGTGCGTAGTGCGGCGGCTGCCGCTGGAGGTCGGGCATGAGCGTCACCCGCGATTTCGACTGGAAGCCCCTGGCACTGGTGCCGGCGCTTGCGCTGCTGGTGCTGCCGTTCATCGGCTCGCCCAGCACCTGGCTCACGCTCACGGTGGCGGGGCTGGCCATGGGCATGATCATCTTCATCATTGCCTCAGGCCTCACGCTGGTTTTTGGCCTGATGGACGTGCTGAACTTTGGCCATGGCGTGTTCATTGCGCTGGGTGCGTTTGTGGCCACCAGCGTGCTGGGCGCGATGGGCGACTACACCCAGAGTGCCGAGCTGTGGCGCAACCTGATGGCCGTGCTGCCCGCCATGGTGGTGGCCATGGCAGTGGCAGGGGCCGTGGGCCTGGCGTTCGAGCGCTTCATCGTGCGGCCGGTGTATGGACAGCACCTGAAGCAGATCCTCATCACCATGGGCGGCATGATCATTGGTGAAGAGCTCATCAAGGTCATCTGGGGACCTGCGCAGATTCCGCTGCCATTGCCCGAGGGCATGCGCGGCTCGCTGCTGGTGGGCGATGCTGCCATCGAAAAATACCGCCTCGTCGCGGTGGCCGTGGGCCTGCTGGTGTTTGGCGTGCTGGCCTGGACGCTGTCGCGCACCAAGGTCGGCCTGCTGATCCGCGCCGGCGTGCAGGACCGCGAGATGGTCGAGTCCCTTGGCTACCGCATCCGCCGCCTGTTTGTGGGCGTGTTCGTGGTGGGCTCGGCCCTGGCGGGCCTGGGCGGTGTGATGTGGGGCCTGTACCAGCAGAACGTGGTGCCCCAGATGGGCGCGCAGGTCAACGTGCTGATCTTCATCGTGATCATCATCGGCGGCCTGGGCAGCACCGGTGGCGCGCTCATCGGCGCGCTGCTGGTGGGGCTGATGGCCAACTACACCGGCTTCCTGGTGCCCAAGGTGGCGCTGTTCTCCAACATCGCGTTGATGGTGGCCATTCTCTTGTGGCGCCCGCAGGGCGTCTATCCCGTGGCCAACCGCTGATGAGGAGCCGACTGACATGCTGAACCGACTTCTCTCCGGCGACTATCCGCGCAGCAAGGTGCTGGCGGTGATTCTGGTGGCCATCTTTGTTGGCCTTGCTTTTGCACCTTTCCTCTTCCCTGGCGTCAAGGCGCTGTCCGTGGCGGCCAAGGTGCTGATCTTTGTGGTGCTGGTCGCCAGCTTCGATCTGCTCTTGGGCTACACCGGCATCGTGAGCTTTGCGCACACCATGTTCTTTGGCATTGGTGCCTATGGCATCGCCGTGGCCACCACGCGCATGGGGCCCACCTGGTCTGCGCTGCTGGTGGGGCTGGCCGGGGCGCTGGTGCTCTCGCTGCTGCTGTCGCTGGCGGTGGGGCTCTTCTCGCTGCGCGTGCGGGCCATCTTCTTTGCGATGATCACGCTGGCCGTGGCGGCTGCGTTCCAGACGCTGGCATCGCAGCTGTCGGACATCACCGGCGGAGAAGACGGCCTGACCTTCAAGGTGCCCGAGTTCCTGTCGCCCAGCTTCGAGCCGTTTGACGACCCGTTCCTGGGCGTGAGCATCGACGGGCGGCTGATCTGCTACTACCTGCTCTTCGTCACGGCCGTGGCGCTGGTGCTGGCGCTGCTGCGCATCGTCAACTCGCCCTTCGGCCGCGTGCTGCAGGCCATCCGCGAGAACGAGTTCCGCGCCGAGGCCATTGGCTACCGCGTGGTGGTGTATCGCACCACGTCCAGCGTGCTGTCGGCGCTGTTTGCCACCATGGCAGGCGCCATGCTGGCGCTCTGGCTGCGCTACAACGGGCCGGACACCTCGCTCAGCTTCGAAATCATGATGGACTGCCTGCTCATCGTGGTGATCGGCGGCATGGGCACCATCTACGGCTCGGCCATTGGTGCCGTGCTCTTTCTGGTGGCGCAAAGCTACCTGCAGGATCTGCTGCGCCTGGGCAGTGAGGCCACGTCGGGCCTGCCCTGGCTGTCCGCCCTGCTGTCGCCCGACCGCTGGCTGCTGTGGCTGGGCGTGCTGTTCGTTCTGTCCGTTTACTACTTCCCCACCGGTGTGGTGGGGCGCCTGCGCGCGGCAGCTGCGCGCAAGGTGGGGTGAGTGGCCCAGCCGCGCCGGGTGACTGGCGTGGCCTGGGTGTGTGGGTGAGCTGTGCAACAAGACGTAAAGAAAAAACTCCAGGAGACAAGCACATGAAGATGAGCATGAAGAACCCGCGTTTTCGTCCCTTTTCTCGTCCGTTCGTTCCCGCAGTGCTGGCCGCTGCGGTGTTGACTGCCTGCGGCGGCAGTGATGGCGACAGCGCCGCACTCAACACCAAGCCCACCTACCTGGGCGCCATCAGCGAGATCACGTACGACGGCACCAGCAACGACCTGCTGACGGCTGGCCTGGGCGCCACGGGGCTAGCGGCGGCCGTGCCACCGGCCTATGCCGACCCGCTCAAGCCCACCGCAGCCGAGCTGCGCCGCACCGCCATCCACACCAACTACCGCGCCATGCTCGACATGACGGCGGCCGGCGGCTACGGCACGCTGTATGGCCCCAATGTGGATGCGCAGGGCAAGGTCACCACCGGCGAAGGCAAGGTGGCGGGCACCGAATACATCGCGTTCGCCGACGACGGCACGGGCCGCAAGAACGTCACCCTCATGGTGCAGGTGCCTGCCAGCTTCGACCCCAAGAAGCCCTGCATGATCACCGCCACGGCTTCGGGGTCGCGCGGTGTTTACGGCGGCATCTCCACGGGCGAGTGGGGCCTGAAGAAGGGCTGCGCCGTGGCGTACTCCGACAAGGGCACGGGCGGCGCGCCGCACGACCTGCAGAACGACACCGTGCCGCTGATCGACGGCACCCGCACCACGGCCACGGCAGCGGGCAAGGCGGCGGCCTTCAACGCAGGGCTCACCGCTACCGAGCTGGCGGCCTTCAACACCGCCACACCCAACCGCTTTGCCTTCAAACACGCGCACTCGGGTCAGAATGCCGAGAAGGACTGGGGCACCACCACCCTGCAGGCGGTGGAGTTTGGCTACTACGTGCTCAACCAGCGTTACGGCGCCACCGATGCGGCGGGCCAGCGCCTGAAGATGCTGACCCCGGCCAACACCATCGTGATTGCATCCAGCATCTCGAACGGTGGCGGCTCCGCGATTGCTGCGGCCGAGCTGGACACCCAGGGCCTCATCAGCGGCGTGGCCGTGTCCGAGCCTGCCATCGAGATGCCCGCCAACCCCGGCATCACGGTGCGCCGTGGCAGCGCCGATGTGGCCGTCACTGGCAAGACGCTGGTGGACTTCACGACCTACGCCAACCTCTACCAGGCCTGCGCATCGCTGGCGCCGTCGGTCAGCACCAGCCCCTACGCGGCCGCTTTTGCAGCGGGCTTTGGCAGTGCGGCCCTGCCCATTGCGCCCAATCGCTGCGCTTCGCTCAAGACAGCGGGCCTGCTCACGGCCTCCACCACGGCCACGCAGGCCGAAGAGGCTTTGCAAAAGCTGCGCGCCTACGGCTGGGAGCCGGAGTCCAACGACCTGCATGCATCGCTGGCTGCTTTTGAAGTCGCTCCGGCGGTGGCCGTCACGTTCGCCAACAGCCTGTCGCGCGCCAGCGTCAAGGACCACCTGTGCGGCTTCAGCTACGCGGCCACGGCGGCTACGGGCGCGGTGACAACACTGGCCCCCGCAGCCCTCGCTGGCATGTTTGCCACGGGCAATGGCGTGCCCCCATCGGGCGGCATCAATCTGGTCAACAACCTGGGCAAGCTGGGCCCGGCACGCGACTTTCTGTCGGTGTCGGACGCTGGCGTGGCCGACTGGAACCTGAGCGGTGCGCTGTGCCTGCGCAACCTCGTCACCGGCAACGACGCTGCGGCCAAGAAGCTGCAGGCCGGTGTGGACGAAACCCGCCGCAACGGCAACCTGCGCGGCAAGCCCGCCGTGATCGTGCATGGCCGTGCCGATGCACTGCTACCCGTGAGCCACACCTCGCGCCCGTACGCTGCGCTGAACAAGAAGGTCGAAGGCGCCGCCAGCAAGCTCAGCTATGTGGAAGTGGCCAATGCCCAGCACTTCGACAGCTTCATCGGCTTGCCCACCGTGCTGCCGGGTTATGACAGCCGCTACGTACCGCTGCACGTGTACCTGAACCATGCGCTCGACGCCGTGTACGACCACCTCGCCAACGGCAAGGCGCTGCCCGCCAGCCAGGTGGTGCGCACGGTGCCACGTGGCGGCACACCGGGCAGCGCCCCGGCCATCACCGCCGCCAACGTGCCGCCGCTGGCCGCCACGCCCGCTGCCGCCAACGCCATTGCCATCACGGCGGGCGCCATTTCCATCCCCGACTGACCGGGACGCTGAACGACCTATGTGGAAGCCCGGGACTCGTGCACTGCCGGTGCATGTCCCCGGGCCAATCCATGCGCAGTCATCACAAGGATGGAACCAATGAACACTGTGAAGAGTTGGGCACGCCGCGCGTCGGCCGCCCTTAGGTGGAGTGGCGCGCTGATGGTGGCACTGGCCGCAGGCGTTTCGGTGCCAGCGAGGGCTGCCGATGTGGTGGTGGGGCAGGTGGCCCCGCTGTCTGGCGTGCTGGCCAGCACCGGCGCGCAGATGGTGCTGGGCGGCAAGATTTATTTTGACTGGGTCAATGCACAGGGTGGCGTGCACGGCGCCAGCATTCGCCAGGCGGTGGCCGACGATGGCTACAAGGTGGCAGACACGGTGGCCCGCACCCGCGAGCTGCTGGCCAAGCCCGAGGTGGTGGCGCTCTACGGCTTTGCAGGCACGGCCAACATCACCCAGCTGCTGTCCGATGGCGTGCTGGAGCAGGGCGGCGCCGCGCTGGTGGCGCCGTACACCGGTGGCGAGTCGTTGCGCAGCCCGTTCAACCCCTGGATCTTTCATGTGCGTGCGGGTTATGTGGACGAAACCGAGCACATGGTGCAGCAGCTCACCACCCTGGGCATGAACCGCGTGGCCGTGATGTACCAGGATGACGGATTCGGCAAGGCGGGCCTGGCGGGCGTGGAGGCGGCACTGGCCAAGCGTGGCCTCAAGCTCGTGGTGTCAGCGGGCTATGAGCGCAATACCGACAAGGTGGATGACGCCGTCAAGGCCATCAAGGCCGCCGATGTACATGCGGTCATCATGATCGCGGTGAACAAGCCTGCGGCGGCCTTCATCCAGCGCTACCGCGAGCAGGGCGGCGGCGCGCAGCTGTACAACATCTCGGTGGTGGACCCGACGGAGCTGGTCAAGCTCGCGGGCCTGAAGAACGCCCACGGCCTGGGCATCAGTCAGGTGGTGCCGTACCCCTACCGCCCGCAACTGCCCGTGGTGCGCGAGTACCAGACGTTGCTGAAGAAGTACGCGCCTGAGGCCGAGGTCAACTACACCAGCTTCGAGCAGTTTTTGGGCGCCAAGGTGCTGGTCGAGGCCCTGCGCCGCGCCGGGCCTGCGCCCACACGCGCCAAGGTGGTGAAGGCGCTGGAGTCATTGCAAAGCTATGACCTCGGCGGCATCACGCTGGGCTATTCGCCCACCAACCGCATCGGCTCGCGCTATGTCGAGGTTACCGTCATCGGCAGCAACGGCCGCCTCATGAAGTGAGCCGCCGACGCTTCACTTTTTTCTTCTCTGTTCCACAAGGTCGCCATCATGTCCCCCACCTCGCACTACGCCGCCTGTGCTGGCTATGAAATCCACTACATGGAGTGGGGTGCGCGTGACGCGCCCGTGGTGATTGCATGGCATGGCCTTGCGCGCACCGGGCGCGACATGGACGAGCTGGCCGCGCACCTGGCACCGCGCTACCGCGTGATCTGCCCCGACACCCTGGGCCGGGGCCTGAGCCAGTGGGCGCGCGCGCCGCAGGACGAGTATCGCCTGTTGTTCTACGCGCGCATTGCGGCCAGCCTGTTTGACCAGTTGGGGATCGAGAAAGCGCACTGGGTGGGCACGTCGATGGGTGGAGCCATCGGCACGGTGTGCGCATCGGGTCTGTTCGAGCCGCAGCTCAAGGGCCGCATCACCAGCCTGCTGCTCAACGACAACGCACCGCGCCTGGCCGATGCCGCGCTGGAGCGCATCAAGGCCTACGCGGGCCACCCACCCGCGTTCGATACGGTGATGGAGTTGGAGGCGTTCTTCAGGCAGGTGTACAAGCCCTACGGATGGCTGAGCGACGCGCAGTGGCGTCTGCTGACCGAGAGCAGCACGCGCCGCCTTGCCGACGGACGTGTGACGCCGCACTACGACCCCGCCATGGTGCAGCAGTTCACGCACCATGCCAATGACTACCTGATCTGGGACCACTACGACGCGCTCAGCATTCCGGTGCTGTGCCTGCGCGGGGCGGAGTCTGACCTGGTGCTCCCCGATGTCACCGCCGAAATGCTCACGCGCGGCCCGGGTGCCCGGGGGCTGGCCCAGGTGGTCGAGGTGCCCGGTTGCGGCCATGCGCCAGCACTGAACGTGCCCGAGCATTACGCACTGGTAGACGGGTTTTTGGCTCGGGCGGGGTGACGCGACTGGCGGTACATTGGCTCCAACTGTTGCCTACCGCCATGAAACCGTTCTTGTTGATCGCCTCGCATTTGCTCACCCTGGCTGTGGGGTTCGCTGCAGGTGTGTACTGGTTGCCGATCCTGATCGCGCCCGCAGCCCCTACGCTGCAGGAGGTGCAGGCAAGCCTGCCCACGGCAGCATGGAAAGCCACCTTTCGCCGCGACCTGAAGGACAGCGACGCCCTGCACTGGGGCGAGGGCGTGGTGTCCATTGGCCCGCAAGCCATCAGCCTGGCAGGCAAGTTGGCACCGGGGCCCGACTACAAGCTGTACCTGTCGCCTTCGTTTGTGGAGACAGAGGCTGACTTTCAGCGCCTCAAGCCACAAATGCTGCGGGTGGGGGATGTGAAGACGTTTAACAACTTCATCGTTCCGGTGCCGCAGGGCGTGGACCCCGCACGGTTCAACACCGTGATCGTGTGGTGTGAGACCTTCGGCCAGTTCATCACGGCCGCGCAGTACCGGTAGAACGACTGTTCAAGGTTTTACCGGGTGTGTGCAAGTGCTCTGACGGAAGGCGTGGAGTCACGAAGGGGGAATGGGCGCCCCGGCTGTTGGCATATGCATCAGCCCATCCGGGGTGTCCAGGGCATCCATGCACCCCGATTGCACTCCCCGCTGATGTCTGAAAAGGCGTTCAGGTGCCCAGCTGCGCCAGCGCGGCTTGCAACCCGGCGAGTCCGCCCACACGCTGGTCATTGATGAAAATTTGTGGCATCTGCCGCACCGATGGCCCGCACTTGGCATAGAACGCCAGGCGCTCGGCTTCGTCATCGATCTTGATTTCTTCGTAGGGCAGGGAACGGGATTTGAGGAGCATCTTGGCCGACTCGCACTGCGGGCAGGCAGACTTGGAATACACGGTGATTTGAAGGGTCATGGTGCGAGTTTACGGGGCGTGGAGTGGGTCATGAGACCGCGCCGACCTCAGGCTTGTACCGTTGCTGCAGCGGAGTGGTTTACTATTCGGTTTGTTTTGTGACTGATTGGTAATTTATGACTCCGCTATTTCCTTGGGTCCGCCGTTCGGTGCTGCTTTTTGCGGCAGCTTTTGTGTTGGCCTTGGTGGGCTGCTCATCCACCTCGCCGCCTCCCGGTGTCACCCCCGTCACCCCGTTTGATCTGGCCCGGTACGAAGGCCGCTGGTACGAGGTGGCGCGGCTGGACCATTCTTTCGAGCGCGGCATGACGGACGTGAGCGCCACCTACCAGCGCCAGGCAGATGGCAGCGTGCGTGTGCTCAACCGCGGTTTCGATACGGGCAAGGGCGATTGGCGCCAGGCGGAGGGCAAAGCCAAGTTCACCGGCGACACTCACACCGCCTCGCTCAAGGTCTCGTTCTTTGGCCCGTTCTACGGCGGCTACCACGTGGCCGCGCTGGATGCCGATTACCAATGGGCGCTGGTGGTGGGTCCGGACCGTAGCTACTGCTGGATCCTGTCACGGACGAAGCAGCTGCAGCCTGCTGTGCGCGAGCAACTTTTGGCCCGCGCACAGGCATTGGGCATCGATACCCAGGCGCTGATCTGGGTAGCCCAAGAACGCACCGACCCGCAGCCATGAGTGTTTTGACGATGTCACAACCCGTCGCCGTCATCGGTGCAGGTCTGGCGGGCCTGTCGTGTGCGCAGGCGCTGCTGCAGGCGGGACATACGGTGCATGTTTTCGACAAGAGTCGGGGGCCGTCGGGCCGCATGAGTACTCGGCGCGCGGAGGACCAAAGCGGCCCCTGGCAGTGCGACCACGGCGCGCAGTATTTCACCGCACGTGACGCCGCTTTTCGCTCAGAAGTTGCCCGGTGGCAGCAGGCCGGTGTGGCCGCCCCGTGGGGTGCACGCCTGGCAAGTTTTGATGGCACTGGCTGGACCACCCCGCACACGCCCCTTGAGCGTTTTGTGGGTACACCGCGCATGACATCGCCCGCTGCTTGGCTGGTGCAGGGCCTGGCACAGGCCGGCGAGCGCGCCCACACCCAGTGGCAGACCACCGTGCAGCGGCTGGAGCGGCACCCCGAAGGATGGGCCATCACTTGCGCAGAGCAGGGGCTGCATGCGCAGCGCTACCGCGCTGTGCTGTTGGCTGTGCCCGCGCCTCAGGTGGCGCCGCTGTTGACCCAGGTGGCCCCCGCCGGCGCTGCGGTCGCAGGCAGTGCCCGCATGCGGGGCAGCTGGGCCGTCATGTTGCGTTATGCCTCGCCTGTGGCCTTGCCGTGGGACGGCGCTTTCGTCAACACCGGCCCGCTGCGCTGGGTGGCACGCGATAGCAGCAAGCCCGGCCGTACCGGGCCAGAAACGTGGCTTTTGCACGCCAGTGCCGAGTGGAGCGAGGCGCATATTGAAGACAGCGCGGACAGCGTCACCGCTGCCTTGCTCGCCGCCTTTGCGGCCCTGGGCGGCCCCACACCCCTGGCTGCCACGGCGCACCGTTGGCGCTATGCGGATACCGAACCCGCACTGACCCTGGGCTGCTGGTGGGACGCCAATGCCCGCCTGGGGCTGTGTGGTGACTGGCTGAATGGCGGCAAGGTCGAGGGCGCCTGGCTCAGCGGCCTGGCGCTGGCGCGACAGGTCGCAGCCGCCTGATCTGTGCGCACAGGGCTTGTGCCATGAGCTACACCGTGGTCTGGTTCAAGCGCGACTTGCGTGTGCACGACCACGCCCCGCTGCGGCACGCCGCCGCCCAGGGCCCGGTGCTGTGTCTGTATGTCGTCGAGCCCAGCCTGTGCGCGCAGCCTGATGTCGCCCTGCAGCACTATCACTTTCTGCAAGAAAGCCTGCACGACCTGGCCCTGGCCCTGCAACGGCGCGGCGCCACGCTGCAGGTGGCAGTGGGCGAGATGGTGGACGTACTGGCCCGCCTGCATGCACTGGCCCCGTTCCACACTCTTGTGGCGCACGAAGAAACCGGCAACGCCCACACCTATTCCCGCGACTTGGCCGTGGGCCGGTGGTGCCGCACGCAGGGCGTGGCATGGCGCGAATGGCCGCAGCACGGCGTGGTGCGTCGCCTGCGTTCACGCGATGATTGGCAGGGACACTGGCAGGCCCACATGCACGCACCGGTGGTGCTCGCCCCCGGGCCTGATCTCTTGCAGGCCCGTACGTTGCCGTGGCCTGCACAGCCCTGGCCCAGCGGGGCTGAACTGGGCCTGCCCGCGCATGACCCACCCCAGCGCCAGCGCGGGGGGCGCAAAGAAGGCCTGCGCGTGCTGCAAGACTTTTTGGCGGAGCGCAGCCAGGGCTACCGGGGCGGCATTTCGTCGCCGCTGACTGCGCCCAGCGCCTGCTCGCGCCTGTCGCCCTACCTGGCCTTGGGTTGCCTGGGCATGCGCGAGGTGGTGCAGGCCACCCAGCGGCGCCAGCAGCAACTCAAGGCCAGCACCGACTTTGGAGCTGCGTGGCAGCGCAAAGGCCTGACGGCCTTCATGAGCCGCCTGCACTGGCATTGCCATTTCATCCAGAAGCTTGAATCGGAACCCGCGCTGGAGCACCACAACCTGCACCGGGGCTACAACGGCCTGCGCGAAGCGGAATGGAACACCGCTCACTTCGAGGCCCTGGTGGCCGGGCGCACCGGCTGGCCCATGGTGGATGCCTGCGTGGCGATGCTGCGCGAGACGGGGTGGGTCAACTTCCGCATGCGCGCCATGCTGGTGTCGGTGGCCTCGTACCCGCTGTGGCTGCACTGGCGGCCTGTGGGTGAATGGCTGGCCCGCCAGTTTCTCGACTACGAGCCCGGCATCCACTGGAGCCAGATGCAAATGCAGGCGGGCACCACGGGCATCAATACCACCCGCGTCTACAACCCCATCAAGCAGGCGCAAGACCACGACCCCCACGGCCACTTTGTGCGCCAGTGGCTACCCGCCTTGCGCCGCGTGCCCGATGCCTGGCTGCTGGAGCCCTGGCGCATGCCGCCCGATGTGCAGACTCGCTGCGGCGTGCGCGTGGGCCACGACATTGCCGCGCCCCTGGTAGACCTGGACACCGCCACCCGCACCGCCAAGGCACGCGTGCACAGCCTGCGCGCCCAACCCTCCGTGCGCGCCGCCCAGGCCGCGATTGTGGAAAAGCACGGCTCCCGCCAGTTTCGCGATGGCGGCAGCGCGCAGGCGCGTGCCCAGGCCCACGCACGCAACGCCGCCCAGCACCCCCAGCAGCAAACCCTGGACTTTTGAACCATGCGCATGCGCAAAAAATCCGACCTGCCGCAAAAGACCTGCCAACACTGCGGCCTGCCCTTCACCTGGCGCAAGAAGTGGGAGAAGGTGTGGGACGAGGTGAAGTACTGCTCCGACCGCTGCCGCAGCGAACGCAAACGCACCGACAAGGCCGCAGGGGAGGGCGCTGCATGAGCGCTGTGCTGTTCTGGTTTCGTAACGACCTGCGCCTGCACGACCAACCCGCGCTGCGTGTAGCCCTCACCAGCGGTGCCACGCACCTGCTGCCCGTGGTGTGCCTGCCCGCGCCGGATGAATCCACACCTTGGGGCTTTGCCCGCGTGGGTGCGCACCGCCGCGCCTTCACTGCCGCTGCGCTGCGCGGGCTGCATCAACAAACGAGCGCGCTGGGCAACCCACTGCTCATCTGCCAGGCCCCGCCTGCCACCGCCTTGCTGCAACTGGCCCAGGCCGTGGGTGCCACCACCGTGGTGTGTGAAGACATTGCGGCCCCGTACGAACAGGCCGAGGTGGCCGCACTGCGCGCCGCTGGCTTGCAGGTGCGTACCGTGTGGCACAGCAGCTTGCTGCCTCCGGCGCGCATGCCCTGGCCGGTGGACCAGTTGCCCGGCGTGTTCACCAGCTTTCGCCAGAAGGTAGAGCGTGCGGGCATTACCCCCGCCGCACCATTGCCGCTACCGACCAAACTGCCCCCGCCACCCGATGTGCCCGCGCATGTGCTGCAGGCCGTGGGCGCAGAGCAGGGCACCGCAGCCATCCTGCAACCCGCGCCGCCGCAGGGCAGCGATGCCCGCTCGTCCTTCCCCTACGGTACCGCTGCCTGTGATGGCAGCGAGGCCGCTGCGCTGGCCCACCTGGCGCAGTACCTGGCCCGCAAGTTGCCCCACAGCTACAAGGACACGCGCAACGGGCTCACGGGGCTGAATTACTCCAGCAAGTTCTCGCCCTGGTTGGCTACGGGCGCGCTGTCTCCGCGCCAGATCTATGCCGATCTGAAAAATTTCGAGCGCGACCACGGCGCCAATGACGGTACCTACTGGCTGTGGTTTGAGCTGCTGTGGCGCGATTACTTCCGGCTGCTGCACCTGCAATACGGTGCAGCGCTGTACCGGGCGCGCGGGCTGTCAGAACTGCCGCCCGCCCCGCACAACCCGCGCGGTTTTGATCGCTGGTGCCGGGGCGATACGGGCCAGCCCCTGGTCGATGCCGCCATGCGCGAGCTGGCTGCCACCGGCTACCTCAGCAACCGCCTGCGCCAGGTGGTGGCCAGCTACCTCATCTACGACCTGCGCGGCGACTGGCGCGCGGGCGCGGCGTGGTTTGAATCGCAATTGGTGGACTACGACGTGTACAGCAACCAGGCCAACTGGCTCTACATCGCCGGGCGCGGCACCGACCCGCGCGGGGGGCGTCGCTTCAACCCCATCAAGCAGGCACAAGACCACGATGCCGACGGCAGCTACCGCCGCATGTGGGGCACGGCATGACCACGCCACAACCCTCCACCCTACAGCGTGCCCACACCCTGCGCCTGCTGCTGGGCGACCAGCTCAACCCCGAACACTCGTGGTTTGCCACGCAGGACGACGGCGTGGTCTACGTGCTGATGGAAGTGCGGCAAGAGACCGACTATGTGCTGCACCACGCGCAAAAGATCCTCGCCATTTTTGCCGCCATGCGCGACCTGGCCCGCCACCTGCGCGAGGCCGGGCACCGTGTGCGCTACGTGGCGATTGACGACGCTAGCAACCGCCAGTCGGTGCCCGACAACCTGGCCGCCCTCATGGCCCACTACGGTGCGCACACGCTGCAATACCAGCACCCCGACGAATGGCGGCTGGACGAGCAGCTGCGCACCTGGGGTGCAGAGCAAGCCTTTGCCGTGCAGGCCGTCAGCAGCGAACACTTCTATACCACCCGCACCGAAATGGCCGAGGTGTTCCAAGGCCACAAACAGTGGCTCATGGAGCACTTCTATCGTCGCATGCGCCAGCGCCACAGCGTGCTGATCGACGCAGCGGGTGAGCCTGAAGGTGGGCAGTGGAACTACGACCACGACAACCGCAAGCCCTGGCCCGGCACACCCGTGCTGCCGCCCGATGCCCGCCCCACGCACGACCACAGCGCACTGTGGGCTACCATCCAGGCCGCGGGCGTGCAAAGCTTTGGCAACCCGCAGGCCCGCGCGCTGCGCTGGCCGCTGAACCGGGCCGAGGCACTGGCGTGGCTCGATCACTTCATCACCACCACGCTGCCGCACTTTGGCGCGTATGAAGACGCCATGAGCACAAAGAGCGCGCGGCTCTTTCACTCGCTGCTGTCTTTCGCGCTCAACACCAAAATGCTGCGCCCGCACGAGGTGGTGCAACGCGCCGCTGCTGCGTACCACGCAGGCGCAGCGCCCCTGCCAGCGGTGGAGGGCTTCATCCGTCAGATCCTCGGCTGGCGCGAATATGTGCGCGGCATCTACTGGGCCCACATGCCCGGTTACGACGAGCGCAACGCCCTGGGCCACAGCACGCCGCTGCCGGAGTGGTTCTGGACGGGCAACACCCGCATGCGCTGCATGCAGCACGCCGTAGGCCAGTCGCTGGAGCATGCATATGCGCACCACATCCAGCGCCTCATGGTCATAGGCAACTTTGCGCTGCTGGCGGGGCTCGACCCTGCCGCCGTGCACCGCTGGTACCTGGGCGTGTACATCGACGCCTTTGAATGGGTGGAAGTGCCCAACACCGTGGGCATGAGCCAGTTCGCCGACGGCGGCTTGCTGGCCACCAAACCCTATGTGAGTAGCGCTGCCTACATCGACCGCATGAGCGACTACTGCAGCGGATGCCACTACGACAAAAAACAAAAAGTCGGTGAGAGGGCGTGCCCGTACAACGCGCTGTACTGGGACTTTTTTGCGCGCAACGAAGGCACGCTGGGCAACAACTTCCGCCTTGGCATGGTGTTCCGCCAGTTGCAGAAGATGCAGGGCCCGCAGCTCGATGCGCTGCGCGAGCATGCGGCGAGCCTGCGCACGCGGCTGGATGCGCTGTAGCCCGCTTGCCGAACCACCCAACGATACCCTCACCGCAGGACCGCGCCATGTCTCAAGCACAACCCGCCGCAACGCCGTTCACTTCTTTGCAGTCGCTGCCCGACGGCTACCGCGCCCTGGTCATCGGCTCCACCGGCGCCATCGGCAGTGCCTTCCTCGCCCACCTGCAGGCCGATCCGCGCTGCGCCTTGGTCGTGGGGCTGGGCCGCCACACCCACCCGGCGGTCGATTTGGATGACGAAGCCACCATCGCCGCAGCAGCCCAGCAGCTCAAGGCTCAGGGGCCGTGGCACTGCATCATCCACGCCGCAGGCCTGCTGCACGGCCCCCACGGCATGCCTGAAAAGCGCCTGGGCCAGTTGAACTACGCGCAGATGGAAGCCACCTTCCGCACCAACACCTTCGGCCCTGCGCTGGTGCTGGCCCACTTTGCACCGCTGCTGCCCAAGCAGGGGCGCGGCCTGCTGGCTGTGCTCTCGGCCAAGGTGGGCAGCATTGGCGACAACCGCCTGGGCGGCTGGTACAGCTACCGCGCCAGCAAGGCCGCGCTCAACATGCTGGTCAAAACGGCGTCCATCGAAGTGGCCCGCACCCACCCGCAGGCCGTGCTGGTGGCGCTGCACCCGGGCACCGTCAACTCGGCCTTGTCGGCCCCTTTCAATGGCGCAGAAATAGGCCGCCCGGCGGCGGATGCAGCGAGCGACATGCTGCGGGTGCTGGATGGGCTCGCGCCCGAGGAGACGGGCAGCTTCTACGCCTACAGTGGCGCGCCACTCCCCTGGTAAGCGTTGCGCGCGGTGCTATGGTTTTGATACTGCTTGCATACCAGCAGTAAGCGCTGGCGGGCCTTTTGCTCAAAGGCACGCCATGTGCCACTGTCCGTGCGCATCCGTCGTATGGCTTGCATGCAGAATGCCGCATGCATTCAACCCCATCGCCCGACACAACACTGGTTGCCTCCCACACCACGGCCTCAGCCGCGTCTGTGGCGCAGTGGGTAGAGCGCCACTACGGCCTGCCCGTGCAGCAGTGCTACCTGATCCGCCGCAACCTCAATGACAACTACGCTGTGCGAACAGCGGACGGCAGCCGCTACGTGGCAAGGCTCTGCGCCATCCGACCGCGCGGTCCGTTCAACGTGGATTTTGAGCTGGCGTTGTTGGCTCACCTGGAGGCGCAGGGCGTGGGTGTGGCCTCTCCGGTGTTGGCGGCGAACGGCACGACCAGCGTGGCCCTGTCGTTCCCGGAGGGCCCTCGTGTGCTCGTCCTCTTCCGTCACTGCGATGGCGCTGTGCCCGATACCCCCGAAGACCTGCACCTGACCGGCGCCACGCTGGCCCAGATTCACAGCGCCACGCAAAGCTACACAGGCCCCGCAAGCCGCTACGTGCTAGACGGCCACCATCTGGCGGGCCGCACGCTGGAGTACCTTGCCGCCCATCCCGAGCTGGCCCCCACCGTGCTGGATGCCTACCGCGAACTGATCCACCGCCTTCTGGGCGAGCTGGCGGATGTTGAAAGCACCTTGACCCGTGTAATGTGCCACGGCGACACCCATGGCTTCAACAACCATGTGTACACCGATGCCGAGGGTGTGCGCCGCGCCGCCTTCTTCGACTTTGATGACGCCGGGCCGGGGTTCCTGGCTTATGACCTGTGTGTATTGCTTTGGTCGAACCTGCCGCGCAAGGCCCCCATGGAGCCCGACGAAGCCTTGCTGAAGCGTTGGCAGCAGTACCTGGCTGGCTACCGCGCAGGCGGCGGTCATGTCACCGATGCCGACCTCGCCGCCCTGCCGCTCTTCGTGCAATTGAGGCACCTGTGGAACATGGGGGAGGGCGTGGCGCGCATCCACCACTGGGGCGCCAACATGATGTCTGCCGACTGGATCAAGAAGCAGCCGGATGTGATGGCCGCCTGGGCCCGACTGGATTTGCCCGCTTGATGGGCCTTGGCCGAGCCCCGATGGGTTGCGCTGGCACCCAGGCTCAGGTCATGTGGCGTGGGGCCACTGGATGCGTCAGTTGCTGCGCATCGCTGGGGTCTTGCTCCAGGCTGTACGGGACCGAGAGAAAGGCCACGCTGAACACAAAAAACAGCGTGGCGGACACGGCCCGGGCGATGGGGAGCACAAAGTTCTTGAGGTCGGTGTTCATGGTGGTTCCTGCAGCGGCTAGAGGTGGAGAAGGGTCGGGGTCAGATGCCGCCTTGACCCTTGCCGCCATGTTGCCGGTACCAGGCTGAACAGGTGCTGAACAGGTGCTGAACAGGTGCTGGGCGGCGCTTGCCCACCGCCTACTTGTAGTTCTCCCGGCGCTCTCCAAACTCCCTCACCCGCTTGCGCCACGCCCTGTAGCTGCCCGGCGCCAGGTGCGTGCGCATCAGCACCTTGACTTGATCGTGGTGCAGACCATGGACGGCGCGGATTTGCGCAAAGCTCACGTGGTCGCTCAGCGCCATCTGGATGATCTCGCCCACGGTGGCGGCGTCCAGCGGCGCGCTCGGGTGGGTGCTCGGCAAGTCGGCGGCGCGCGGTGTGGTCATGGTCAGTGTGTTCAGGTGGTGGCGCGAGGGTAGTGCGCCTGCTTTCTCCTTGCGCTGCGGTGGCCCTTTCACCCTTGCCATGCAAGCCCTCCACGACCCCTTGGCGCGGGCGTTCAGCGATCTAACGCCAGCCCCTCGGCCAACGCCTCAAACACCACCCGAATCCGCCGCGATGTGCGCAGCTCGCGGTGCGACACCAGCCAGACGGGAAAACGCACCGGCGCCACATCGTCCAGCACGCGGACGATGCCCGGCGTTTCGCGGGCGATCTCGTCCATCATGGCACCAATGCCCATACCCTGGCGCACCAGCGCCCAGTGAGCCGCGGTGTGGTCGGCGTAGCAGGTGAAGTTGTCTTCGCTCAGGCTCAAACCGTACTGACGCAGATACGCCAGGTACTGGCCGTTGCGGTCTGAACCCACAAACTCCGCATTCACAGCGTCCTCCGCGCTGCGGGGGTGGCCGTGGGCCTGAACCCAGCTCTCCGACGCGTAAAAGCAAGCCCGGGCCTCGCGCACCAGGCGCGCGATCAGCTCGGGTTGCTCGGGCTGAACGTGGCGGATGGCAATGTCGGCCTCGCGGCGCAGCAGGTCGCTCAGCGCGTTGGAGGCGATGACTTCCACGGCAATGCCTGGCTCCTGTGCCCGCAGGCGTTGCAGGATCGGGGGCAGCAAGTGCGTCGCCACTACATCGGTGGCCGACACCGACACCACGCCTCCCACTGCTTGCGACCGCCCGCTGGCGGCCAGGCCCAGAGCCTCTGCCGCAGTGCCCATGGCGCGGGCATGTTCCAGCAGGTCCAGCCCGGTGGGCGTGAGCACCATGGATTTGCCCACGCGCTCAAACAGCGTCACGCCCATCTGCTGCTCAATGGCCGCCACCTGCCGGCTCAGTGTGGGCTGGGTCAGGCCCAGCTTGCGTGCGGCGGCCGACAGCGAGCCGGTCTGCGCCGTTTGCAAAAATGCCTTCAGTTGGTTCCAGTCGAGGTTATCCATGCGTAAACGTATATGTTCACTGCAATTTACCGCAGTTTCCTGAGCTTCAATGCATGGATAGCATCTGGGTGTTGCTCATTGCACTTGCCTCAGCAACTTGCCTCTGTACCTCGCCGCATCAGCACTTCACCCGGTCTGCACACCATGTCGTCTTCTGCCATTGCTCCCGTCTCCCGCGCATTGCCCTCCGCCGCCACCCCGCCGGCTGCGTCAGCCAAAGCGCGCTTCTGGGACCGCATTGCACCCAAATACGCCGCCGACCCCATTGCCGACCTGGCAGGGTACGAGGCCACCTTGCAGCGCGTGCAAGGCCTGCTGTCGCCCCAGCATGACGTGCTGGAGATTGGCTGCGGCACCGGCAGCACGGCGCTGCGCCTGGCGCCATTCACCCGCAGCCTGCTGGCCACCGATGTGTCGTCGCAGATGATCGCCATCGCCCACCAGCGGCTGGCCGCGCAACCCTCAGCAGCCTTACGCTTCGCCGTGGCCGACGCAGAGGCCATGGCCCCAGGGCCTGAGGTGTACGACGCGGTGCTGGCCTTCAACGTGCTGCACCTGATGACCGATCTGGACGACGCGCTCAGGCAACTGGTGAAGGTGCTGCGCCCGGGTGGGCTGCTGATCTCCAAGACCGCCTGCATCGCAGAGATGAACCCGCTGATCCCCTACCTGGCCGTGCCCCTGATGCGCGCCATCGGCAAGGCCCCGCCGGTGTTGTCCTTTGACGAACAGCGGCTCCGCTCGGCCATGGTGCAGCAGGGCCTGCAAATCGTTTGCACCGAGCGGCATGGCACGCGCGGCAAGGACATCCGCGCCTTCATCGTGGCCCGCAAACCGGGCTGAGTTTTACCCACTCCCTTCAACACAGACTGGCGGCTTTCCAAGGCCGCCGGGCGGAGCCTTGCCCACGCATGCGCTGCCGGCCCCCTGCTTTCATTCCATGCGCCGCAGAAGGGTCCCCAGATATTCGATTTGCTGCGGCCCTGCCGTCATCACCCACCTCTTGCCCCCACGGCTCCGCTCGCTCACCCACAACCCCCCATCAATGCCACTCACACCATGAACCATCGCAACCACCCCCTGTCTCTCACCTCCGCCGCTGGCCTCGTCGCCGCTGTGGCGTTCCTCACCGGCTGCGCGTCCACCCTCGACCAGGCAGGCCTGGAGCAGCGCACGGGGCAAGCCATCGGGCGCACGGCAGGCCAGTTCACCATCACCGACCGGCAGGAGGAAACTGGCGGCCGCATCAACTACACCGTCAACACCCGCGACGGCGCCAGCTACCGGTGCTATCTGTACGGCGCAACGGGCTTTCAGAAAGCCATGAGCTTCGGCCAGACACCCCATTCCGACGCCGTCTGCACCGCCATGGTGGGCGGCGCGGGCAATGGTGGCGCCCAGGCACCAGCAGCGGCTGCTCAGCCACAGGGCCGCGCTGCGCCCAAGGAATGCAATGCGCTGCTGCGCACGGCGGGCCGCTGCTAAGAGCGGCTCACAAAAATCTTCTGGCGTCGTTGCTGTGTCTTGTCGTACTGCTCGTACTGCCTGCGACACAGCGCCTGGCCAGAACCGCTTCGCTGAGTTTTGTTAGCCGCTCTCAATGGCACCGCGCTGCTTTGGCCTGCGGGCCATGAACCTGTATGCAAAGGATTTGAGACCATGAACCGATGGCACTGGGCCAGCCTGCTGCTGGCAGTCTGCTTGAGCGGTTGCGCCAGCTTGCCCGGCGCCACCACCGACACGGTGGACGGGCGCACGGTCGAATACGTGCAGGCAGGGCAGGGCACCCCGGTGGTGGTGTTCGAGAACGGCCTGGGCGCCCGGCTGGACTGGTGGTCCAAGGTCTGGCCCGACACCGTGGCAGAAACCCGTGCGCTGGCCTACAACCGCGCGGGCTATGGCCGCAGCGACGCGTCCCCCCAGCCGCGCGATGGGGCGCAGGTGGTGCAAGAGCTGCGGGCCTTGCTCAGGGCCCGCCAGCTACCGCCGCCCTATGTGCTGGTCGGCCACTCGCTGGGCGGCCTGTACATGCAGCTGTACGCGCGCCAATACCCCGCCGAGGTGGCGGCACTGGTGTTGGTGGACTCCACCCACCCCGAGCAGATGCGGGGGGTTGGCAACCCCGACCTGTGGCCGACATGGCTGAAAGTGGCCTTCCGCCTGGGCACCTCTGACGTGGTCAAACAAGAGTTGGCAGCGCTGGACGCCACGGGGCAGCGCGTTGCCAGCCTGCCGGTGGACCCATCGGTGCCCGTGTTTGTGCTCAGCGCGCTGCGCACCCCGGGGGCTTCCCCTGCACTGGCCGACGATGTGCACCGAAAACGCGCTGACATCGCGCATCTCTATCCAGGCTCCACCCAGGTGTGGGTGGACAGCGGGCACGGCATCCCCCTGGAGAAGCCCGAGGCGGTGGTACAGGCGATTCGCGATGCGATGCAGGCCGCCCGCGCGCCCCGCGCTACTGCGCCGGGATGCGCGCCTGCGGCAGGCGGGTTGCCGGGTGCGTGCACACAGGGCGTGCAATCTGGTGGGTAATTGATTGCTATAAATTAGATAGCTAACAATGAATACAGACGGGCGGTAAGCACCTTTTTGACTCAAAAAACCCGCGTTGCCTGCCCCAAGCCGGTGGCTCGGGCGCACAGGCAGGGGCGGGTCGTGGGCCGTCACTGGCCCCAGAACGCGTCTTCCTGCGCCGGGTCGCTGGAGAACAGGCGAACCTCGACGATCCTTCCATCCACGATGTGCAGCAGATCCACACCCGCCTGCTGGAGCGTGAGGCCGTCGCGCTTGCCTGCAAACTCGATGCTCACGGCCACCCAGTCGCCGTTGGCCATGTAGTGGTCGGCCCGGGTGATCGCAAACGTCCCTTTCGACACGGCCATCATCTCGCCCAGCATCTGGCCCACGGCGGCCAAGCCACGGTGCGTGCCCGAGAACTGGTTGCGGCCCGGCTGGTGCCAGACCACGTCGGGCGAGATTACGCGTCCGAGGGTGGCCTGGTCGCCGGTTTGTGCGGCTTGGATGTAGGTCTTGGCGATTTCTATGGCGTGCATGTGGATTCCTTGGTGGTTTTGGGGCAACGCCCCTGGGGCGCTGTGAGGTCATTGTTGGACAATCAAAGCCCCCGCAGGCGGTGAAAATGGGGAGATTTACTGTCACTTCAGGACAAACCCCTGCGCCCTGCCGTTGCTGACCCATGACCCCACGCCATCACAAACCCGCCGCAGCCCGCCACCCCGACATCCAGCACCTGAGTTACCAGCCCGAGGGGCTGTACCCGCTCGACCTGGAGATATTCCGGGTATCGGACCTGCGGCAACGGGTGGGCGGCGAGGCGCTGGCGTCCACCTACCGCTACGCCTTTCCGACCCTGATCTTTGTGACGCAGGGAACCTGCCTCCACCTGGTGGACTTCGAGCACGTGCGCTGCGGCCCGGGCTCGGTGCTGGTCCTGCGGCCTGGCAAAGCCCACAGTTTTGGAGACACCCAGGACTGGGACGGGTGGATGGTGCTGTTCCGCCCCGAGTTTCTGTGGGCAGCCGCACCCGCCGCGCAGGCGCAGACCCCGATCGACGGGCTGGACGGCCTGCCGACCGCGTGGGTACTGGGCAGCGACAGCGCGCCGGTGATTGCCCACGCCATTGCGCAGATGCAGCAGGACACGCAGACCCACGCCGCATCGCTGCATGTCCACGCCCTGTTGCGCTACCAGCTCTATGCCTTGCTGACGCGGCTGCGCATGGCGCATGAGCAGCAGTCCGCACAGAGTGTTCCCCCGGGGCGCGCGCTGCAGAGATTCAAGGCGTTTGAGTTGCTGGTGGAGAAGCACTTTGCCACCTGGCACCAGCTGCCCCGGTATGCGCAGCAGCTGGGCTGCTCCGAGAAAAGCCTGGTGCGCGCATCGCTGGAAGCAGCCGGTGTCACACCCAAGGCCTTCATTTCCACCCGCATCGTTCTGGAGGCCAAGCGCCTGCTGGCCCACACCACCTGGCCGGTGGCGCGCATTGCCGAGAGCCTGGGCTACAGCGATCTGGCGAACTTCGCCAAGTTCTTCAAGCGGGAGGCGGGGTGCACCCCGACCGAATTTCGCAGCAGGCAGGCAGCCACCCCGCAGGGGATGGCGGAGCGCTTGCAGGCAACGGGGTGAGGCGCAGAAGGCGATTTCATCGTGGCGTGCCGACCAGACCCCGTGCCAGAATGAAACGATGAGCACCACCACCTCCTCCTTCCAGTCCAACGCAGACGGCACCCAGGTCACCACCTACACCTGGGCCCAAACCCCGGGCCAACCAGTGGGCGTCGTTCAAATCTCCCACGGTCTTGCCGAGCATGGCGAGCGCTACGACCGCTTTGCGCGGGCGCTGAACGCCGCAGGCTTCATCGTCCACGCCGTGGACCATCGCGGCCATGGGCGCACGGCAAGTGGCAAGCTGGGTGACTTTGGCAGCGCCGGCTTCAGCGGCCTCATTGCCGACGTGGCCCAGTTTGGCGCGCTGCTGCGTGCGCAGCATGGGCCGCAGCAACTACCGCTCTTTTTGTTCGGCCACTCCATGGGCTCGTTCGCAGCGCAGGCGGCCATCCTGGACCATTCATCCACCTGGTCCGGCGTCATCCTGTCAGGCTCCACCGCCCTCGACCTGTTTGCCGCCGCCATGGCCAATGCGCCTGCTGATGCCCCCGCCGGGCTCGCGGCATTCAACGCAGGCTTTGAGCACCGCACCGGCTACGAATGGCTGTCGCGCGACGCTGCGGAGGTCGATGCCTACGTGGCCGACCCGTGGTGCGGCTGGGACGTGCCGCCCGACGTGATCCCCTCACTCTTCGCCCCCGCGCCCCGGCTGGCCGACCCCGCGCAGCTCGCGCGCATCCGCAGGGACTTGCCCATCCTCATCGCATCCGGCGACGCAGACCCGTTGGCTGCAGGCGGGGTCTTGTTAGAGCAATTGGGGCAGCGGTATCGGGATGCCGGTGTGACCGATGTCACGGTTAGGCTGTACCCGGCGGCGCGGCATGAAATCTTGAATGAGACGAATCGGGATGAGGTGACGGGGGATGTGGTGGCTTGGCTGAAGGCGCGTGTGAACGTGGCGTAGGCGAGCCGCAGTTCCACGGCGGCGATTTGGCTGGTCTACGCCTGCTTTCAACAGTACTTGTGGATACAGGTTGAAGAGGCCGACTGTCAACGTTTCGCACAAAGGCGAGGCCTGGACTTCGCTGTGCGATCGGTTTTTTTCCGATGTATTTTTTCAGAGCCGGTTGAATGACTGCGTCAGCGATAGGCGTAGAGCTTTATCCCTTTGTCACTGCGCTCCAGCTCGAACTTACCAATAGCCTTCAGTTTGAGGACGATGGATTGAGCTTTCTCGCCCTCTGCAGAAAGCTCAATCCACTCCACCTCTTTGTACTTGTAAAAACCGCGCGGTGTCCCAGAGATCATTCCCTCCATCGAACCCCGGTAGTAAGAAAAGCCGAACGAACTGGATGAAGGAATCCACATGTCTCTCGTGGATTCATCCCACACAAGTTTTACTTTGCAGAATTCGAAGAGGGCACGAACGCTGACAAGTGCTTCTAGCAAACGAACCCATTTGGCGTCGCTCATGAAAGACGAATTGAAGCGCTCGCGTATGAGAGCGTCTGTGTGTTCTCTCTGAAATTGCACTGCAATGCTGGAAGTGTTGCTCAAGATTGAAATGCGCTTCTGTTAACGCGCATCAACGACTGCTAGTGTTCTTCGCCATGAGGAAGAATCAGCCAGAAGGAGTTTGTACGGCATATGGAAGCGGACGCTCAACGTTTTACTTAGGCGGCCTGCCTTAGGCGGGCCCGCTCGACGGGAATGGTTGTGCGTCACTCGAGGGGGGCGTCCAGAGACTAGTGGGAAGCCTTCAGATCGTGAATTCGAGCTTCGAGGGAATCGTCTTGCGCACGAATGGCATTCAAACGCTGAAGGAGAAAGTCCTCTCGAACTACCTCAATAACCGTCGTTTTCCGACTGTCGCCATCGTGCCAATTGAACTCCAAGCGCGCGATTTGAACTTCCTGCAATAGAACGGTCCCCTCTGGAGAAAATTTCGCTGTCAACAGTTGGCCGCTGACTACTAACATAGGGTGCCAAACAAAAAGTCGCCAATACTTTCCTGTCTCGTTTTCTGTCCAGGCTTCAAATTCGGCAACTTGGTCTTCCGTGTACTCCGCGGCCTTGAGAAGCGACGAGTAAATATCGTCTGGATGACTAGCCATTAACTCTTCTTTGCCGCTCTTCTTGCTCAGGGCACAAAACTGCGAGAAGAGATCGTGCCAGTCCGCCCCCTTTTCATCGTAGATGTGAATTTCATTAAGGAACGGGCACGGGTTAGGGCTCGTACCAAACTTTACATAGCTCTCAAAATCCGCGTTGGGAGACGACGGCCGCTCCGTGAGAAGCACTATCGGGAACCGGTTGTTGACAGCCTCAATCACGAAGGTCGTTTTGACGCATGCGCCTGGACGAAATGCTCCTGAGGCGCTCTCGGCCGTCAAGTCGATCTCTCTCGCTTTGCCTGTTCGAGGGTCCTTGTGAGACACATTGGGTTCAACGAAATAGTCGGCTGCGGTGAGGAGGCGAACGAGTCGGGACTCCATAAGGTAGCCCGATCGTTCGAGCGCGTCGCGTACAGCGTCGAGTGAAACAGGGGGTTCTGCGTGCATGGATGTCTTTGACGCCTAACGTGATGTATCTCGCAAACCCTGCGAGACAAACCGGACCGTGCGGAATATTCTGGACACTGATGGCCGATAGTACGCGTTCGGGGGCATCGCTTGGTTTGGCGCAATCGTTAGAAAGACGTCAGAACGCTGAGCAGTCGATTTCGCGGTTCACCAACCCGTCTACCGCCCCCGCACCCCGCGCCCCCTCCGCGCACCCCCCGCCACCTGACAAGCCTTCCGATACGCCCGCAGCGTCACCTCCGCGCGCTGCATCACCGTGTCCTCCACCGTAGCCGCGCCTCCGGCCAGCTCATCGGCCTGCGCCTGCAGCAACTCCGCCGGGCTCATGCCCGATGCCTCGCCCGTCAGCAGCGCAATCCCTTCGCTCACGTGCCCCATGGTGTAAACGTGGAACAGCCCGCGCTCCACCGCATCCAGCAGGCTGCGGTCCAGCATCAGGTGGCGTTGGTTGCGGGCGGGGATCAGCACGCCGTGAGTGCCGTCCAGCCCGGCCGTCGCACAGGCGCGGAACCAGCCTTCGATCTTTTCGTTGATGCCGCCCACGGGCAGCACCTCGCCGTGCTGGTTCAGTGCGCCGGTCACGGCGATGCCCTGGCGCAGGGGCAGGCCTGACAGGCTGGACAGCAGCGCGTACAGCTCGGCGCACGAGGCCGAGTCGCCTTCCACGCCGCTGTATTCCTGCTCGAACACGATGGACGCGTTCAGTGCCAGCGGTGCCACGTGGCTGAACAGCGCGGTGAGGTAGCTGTGCAGGATGAGCACGCCTTTGTCGTGGATGGGGCCGGACATATCGACCTCGCGCTCGATGTTGAGCAGGCCCTCTTGCCCGGCAAAGGTGCGTGCGGTGATGCGCACGGGGAAGCCAAACCGGTAGTCGCCCAGGTCGATCTGCGTCATGGCGTTGATCTGGCCGGTGATGGAGCCCTGCAGCGTGATCAGGCGTTCGCCTTCGGTGATGGATTCGTGCAGTTCTTCTTCGGGCTGGTTGTGGCGCAGGGTGCGGGCGGCCAGGGCGGCTTGCACGTCGGCGGCTTGCACCAGGGTGCCTGCGCGGGCCTTGCACAGGGCGGCGCTTTCGATAGCCAGGGCCTCGGTGTGGGCAAAGCGCGCGCTTTGGCGGCCTTGGTCGTCGGCCTCGCGGTGCGATTGCTCCAGCAGCAGGGCCACGGCGTTGGCGGCAAAGTGGGGCAGGCCGCGCTTCTTGCAGACGTGCGCCACCAGGATGGCCGAGGACTGGTGGGTGCCGGGGGTGGCGATGAACCGGTCTGAGAAGTCCACCTTCACGCGAAAGCGGCGTGCGGCGTCGGGGTCGGCCTCTTGCAGCGCGTAGTACTCCTCCACCGATCCGATCAGCACGATCTTCACATCCACGTCCACCGGCTCGGGCTGCAGCGCCACGGCCCCGCCGGGCGCATGGGCGGGGCCGCCGCCACCGCTGCCGTCCTCGATCTGCAGGCGCCCGCAGCGCAGAAAGCGGCGCAGGCGCGGCCACAGGCCTTCTTCGGCGGCCAGGTCGTGCAGGTGCAGCAGGATGAAGCCGCCATGCGCCTTGAGCAGGCTGCCTGCATGGATGCTGGCGTGGTCGGCCTGCACGGTGTCGGCGTCTGCGCCGTGTTCGATGCTGCCGAACAGGGTGCGGGCCGTGGGGTTGTCTTCCACCACCACGGGGGCGCTGGTGCGGCCGTGGTTGTCCACCACCACGTTCACCTGGCAGCGGGCCAGCAGGTCGTCCAGCGCGTCCTTGCGGTCGTCTTCGGCGTCCTGGCCTTGGTCGGTGTCGCCGGGCTCGAACAGGTCGATGTGGTCCAGCACGGCGCGCTCTACCTGGTCCAGCCACTGCGTGAGCTTGACGGCGTCCTTGATCTGCTTGCGCAGGCCCTGGCGGATGCCGTGCAGCGCGTGCTCCACCAGGGGCTTGACGGTCTGGCGGCGCAGGGCAGCCAGGGCGTCGTCGCGTGCGCGCTCCAGCGGGCGGGTGGTTTCGAGGAACTTGGCGATCTCGGCGCGTAGCTCCAGCTCGGCGGCGTCGATCTCGGCGCGGCGCTCGCGGGGCAGGGCACGCGCTTCACCCTCGGTCAGCGGCTGGCCCTTGGGGCCGGTGAGGGTGAACACCATGTGCCCGGCCTCGCGGCTCAGGCGGAACTGGCGCGCCTCGGCAAAAGCGTCCAGCGTTGCAAAGGCTTCGCTCTCTTGCGTTTGCCAGGTCTTCTCGATGCGCTCGGCCTCTGCCTTGAAGTCGGGGCTGGTCAGGCGCTTGGGGATGTCGGCCTGCAGGCTGCGCGCCATGTCGGCCAGGCCCTGGCGCAGCAGGCGGCCCTCGCCTGCGGGCAGGCGCAGCGCGCGGGGGCGGTCGGGCTGGTCAAAGTGGTGCAGGTAGCACAGGTCGGGCGGCACCGCGCGTTTTGCGGCCTCGGCCTGCATGGCCTGGCGCAGCAATGACGCCCGCCCGCTGCCCACTTCGCCCAGCACAAACAGGTGGTAGTCCGGCTGCTGCATCGCCAGACCAAATTGCGCAGCGGCTTGGGCGCGCTCCTGCCCGATCCAGGGCAGGGGCAGGTCTTGCAGCTCGGCGGTGCTGGCAAAACCCAGCGTGGCGGGGTCAATGGTCAGACGCAACTGGTGGGGGGCAAGGGCAAATGCGGGCATTGATGTGGGTGTAGGAGGGGGCGGTGCGGAGGGCGTGGCAGGCAGCCGTGCAGCACCTGGCGACCAAAATATGAGCCAAAACGGGCAGATGCGCTAGTGCAATATGCCCTGGGTGCTATCAATAATGTAGTGAATGACCATGGGCGCGCAGGCCGCCCGGTGCCATTCGCTTTTGCGTTCGCATGCGTAATGGCATGGGCATGCGTATCAGTGCGCCACCGGGCAAACCCCGGCAGGCGCACCACCGGCCAGCGCGTGGCTGCGCGCATCGGCCAGTGCGGCGGCGGTGGGGGCCTCGGTGGGCCAGCCCGCCAGGTGCTGCTGGGCCACGCGGCTCAGCGCCGTGATCCAGTGGTGGTTGTCGTTCAGGCAGGGGATGTAGTGAAACTCCTTGCCGCCCGCGTGCAAGAAGGCCTCGCGCACTTCCATGTTGATTTCTTCCAGCGTCTCCAGGCAGTCGCTGGTGAAGCCGGGGCACACCACGTCCACCCGCCGCGTGCCCGCCTTGCCCAGCGCCTCGATGGTGGGCTGGGTGTAGGGCTCCAGCCACTTGGCCTTGCCAAAGCGCGACTGGAAGGTGATGCGGTAGCGCTCCTCGCGCAGCCCCAGGCGCTCGGCCAGCAGGCGGCCGGTTTTGCGTGCTTCGCAGTGGTAGGGGTCGCCCAGGTGCAGGGTGCGTTCGGGCACGCCATGAAAGCTCATCACCAGCTGGTCGGGCTGGCCGTGGTGCTTCCAGTGCGTCTCGATGGTGCGGGCCAGGGCGTCGATGTAGCCGGGGGCGTCGTGGTAGTGGTTGACGAAACGCAACTCGGGCACGTTGCGCGTGGCGGCGGCCCAGGTGTAGACGGCGTCAAACACGCTGGCCGTGGTGGTGGCGGAGTACTGCGGGTACAGCGGCAGGATGAGGATGCGCGTGGCGCCCTCGGCCTTCAGCGCATCGAGCTGGCTGGCGATGGACGGGTTGCCGTAGCGCATGGCGTGGCGCACCAGCACGTTGTGGCCAGCCTCGCCCAGCCAGCCGCGCAGCAGCGTGGCCTGCTTGGCCGTCCAGTGCGCCAGGGGAGAGCCCTCAGGCGTCCAGATGCTGGCGTATTTGGCGGCCGACTTGGCCGGGCGGGTGCGCAGGATGATGCCGTGCAGGATGGGCATCCACAGCAGCTTGGGGATCTCCACCACGCGGTGGTCACCCAGAAATTGCGCCAGATAGCGGCGCACGGCCGGGGCCGTGGGTTCGTCGGGCGTGCCCAGGTTGCACAGCAGCACGGCGGTGCGGTCGGCCTGGCCGTGGGTGAAAGGGGGTTCGGGGTGGAAGGAAGGCATGCGGCATTTTCACCCACGCGCCGTGCCAGTGCGGGCCGGGAGCCTATTTACGGCCCGGCACGCCACCGCCTGCGAGATCAGCGCCGGGCATAGCGTCTTCGGGTGTCGGCAGCGCCATTTTTGGGTGCATCGGGTATTCCCTGATGTGGTTATGAAACCGGTTTCATAAACTGGCGCCACTTTGGAATAACCGCTGTTCACCGTGAATTACCAGTTCCAGTTCGATGCCGTGTTTGCCGCGTGGCCCTTGCTGCTCAAGGGCACCTGGATCACCGTGCAGCTGTCGCTCACCGCCACCTTGCTGGGGCTGGTGGTGGCCATCTTTTGCGCCTGGGGCAAGACCGGTGGGCCGGGCTGGCTGCGGTTTTTGATCAATGCGTACATCGAGGTCATCCGCAACACGCCGTTTCTGGTGCAGCTGTTTTTCTTCTTCTTCGCGCTGCCGTCCATCGGCCTGCGCTGGTCGCCCTACACCGCAGCACTCACCGCCATGGTGGTGAACCTGGGGGCCTATGCGGCCGAGATCGTGCGGGCGGGTATCGAGTCCATTCCCAAGGGGCAGATCGAGGCGGGCAAGGCGCTCAACCTCAAGCCGTGGGAGATCTTCCGGTTTGTCATCCTCAAGCCCGCGCTCAAGGCCATCTACCCGGCGCTCACCAGCCAGTTCATCTTGCTGATGCTCAGCTCGGCCGTGGTGTCGGTGATCTCGGCGGACGACCTGACCTCGGTGGCGGCCAACCTGCAGTCGCAGACCTTCCGCAGCTTTGAGATCTACATCGTGGTGACGGCCATTTACCTGGCGCTGGCGCTGAGTTTCTCGGCGCTGTTCAAGCTGATTTACCAGCGCGTCCTCAACTACCCAGACCGCCGATAAGGAGACCGACCATGCGTACTTTCGGACTCTCCGAGTTTCTTTTCATCGTGCAGGCCGCGCAGTGGACGCTGGCGCTGTCGGCCATTGCCTTTGTGGGCGGTGCGCTGCTGGGGCTCGTGGTGGCGCTGTCGCGCACCTCAGAGAACGCTGCGGCACGCAATGCATCGCGGGTGTTCATCCAGGTGTTCCAGGGCACGCCGCTGCTGCTGCAACTGTTTCTCATCTTCTTTGGTGCGCCCGTGCTGGGGTTTGACATCAACCCCTGGGTGGCCGCGGGCGTGGCACTGGTGCTGAACAGCGCGGCCTTTTTGGCCGAGATCTGGCGCGGCTGCATCGAGGCCGTGCCACGCGGCCAGTGGGAGGCCGCGCAGGCCCTGAACCTCAAGTACGTGGCCCGCATGCGGTTTGTGGTGCTGCCCCAGGCTTTCAAGATTGCGCTGCCGCCCACGGTGGGCTACATGGTGCAGATCATCAAGGGCACGTCGCTGGCCGCCATCATCGGCTTCACCGAGATCACGCGGGCGGGGCAGATCATCAACAACGCCACGTTTCAGCCGCTGCATGTGTTCACCACCGTGGCCGCGCTGTACTTCGTGATCTGCTGGCCGCTGTCGCTGCTGGCCGCACGCATGGAGCGCAAACGCGCCCGCGCTCTGGCGCGCTGACCCACACGCCGCCATCCTCTTTTCTTTCTGTTCTCGTTCACACCAACCACCAGGAGACATGCGATGACTTTTTCTTTGCAACGCCGCACCGCTACCGCCGCTTTGGCCGCCTTGGGCCTGGGTGCCGCGCTCACGGCCTTTGCGCCGCTGGCCTCGGCCCAGTCCGTGGCGGACATCAAGAAGAAGGGTGAGATCACCATCGGCATGCTGGTGGACTTTCCGCCCTACGGCACCACCAACGCCCAAAACCAGCCCGACGGCTACGACGCCGACGTGGCCAAGCTGCTGGCCAAGGACCTGGGTGTGAAGGCCAACATCGTGCCCGTCACCGGCCCCAACCGCATCCCGTTTTTGCTGACCAACAAGGTTGATGTGCTGGTGGCCTCGCTGGCCATCACGCCCGAGCGTGCCAAGCAGGTGCAGTTCTCGCAGCCTTATGCGGCCGCGACCATCGTGCTGTACGGCAAGACAGGCGCCAACATCAAGAGCGCGGCAGACCTCAAGACCGTGCGCGTGGGCGTGGCCCGCGCCAGCACGCAGGACGTGGCCGTGACCAAGGCTGCGCCTGAGGGTGCCGAGATCCGCCGCTTTGACGACGATGCATCGGCCATGCAGGCGCTGATCTCGGGCCAGGTCGATGCCATTGGCTGCTCGGTCACGGTGGCGGCGCAGATCGCCAAGCGCGTGCCCGCCAACACCTTCGAGAACAAGTTCAACCTGCTGCAGCAGGCCATGGGCATCGCCCTGCGCCCCGGCCAGGACGAGCTGACCAAGGCTGTGAACGACTTTGTGGCCCGCAACACCGCCAATGGCGAGCTGAACAAGCTGTACCAGAAGTGGCTGGGCGCCGACCTGCCCAAGCTGCAGTAAGAGCGGTTAATAAAACTCTTCTGGCGTCGTTGCTGCGTCTTGTCGTACTACCCGTACTGTCTGCGACGCAGCGCCTAGCCAGAACCGCTTCGCTGAGTTTTCTTATCCGCTCTCAGTCGAACAGAGTGAGACATCCCAGGAGCCTTTGACAATGACGGACGCAGTCACTACGACGATGACAACCGCCGGTGCACCCCCCATCATCACGATGGAGGGAGTCAACAAGTGGTATGACAGCTTTCAAGTGCTCACCGACATCAACCTGTCGGTGCGGCAAGGTGAGCGCATCGTGATCTGCGGGCCATCGGGCTCGGGCAAGTCCACGCTGATTCGCTGCATCAACCGGCTGGAGACGGTGCAAAAGGGCCGCATCGAGGTCGATGGCATCGACCTGACCGCTGGCGGCAAGAACGTGGATGCCGTGCGCGCCGAAGTGGGCATGGTGTTCCAGCAGTTCAACCTGTTCCCACACCTCACCATTCTGGAAAACTGCACGCTGGCCCCCATGCGATCGCGCGGCATGAGCAAGGCGCAGGCCGAAGAAGTGGCCATGAAGTACCTGACCCGCGTGCGCATCCCCGAGCAGGCGCACAAGCACCCCAGCCAGTTGTCGGGTGGGCAGCAGCAGCGCGTGGCCATTGCGCGGGCGCTGTGCATGGCACCCAAGGTGATGCTGTTTGACGAACCCACCTCGGCGCTCGACCCCGAGATGGTCAAGGAAGTGCTGGACACCATGATCAGCCTGGCCGAAGACGGCATGACCATGCTCTGCGTGACGCACGAGATGGGCTTTGCCCGGAGCGTGGCAGACCGGGTGATCTTCATGGCCGACGGCAAGATCCTGGAGCAGGCGCCGCCGCAGCAGTTCTTCGGCCAGCCGCAGCACGACAAGACACGGCAGTTCCTGGGCCAGATCCTGAGTTCGCACCACGCACATTGAGACCCACGCACAGACCCACGCACATTGAGACCTGACAGGTCGTGCGGTTGATGGCCTTCGCCCCGTGGGGGCGCGGCCTGAAAGAAACACATGAAGGTATTGATTTCCCTCTCCTCCTTCGGCGCGGCCGAAACCGGTCGCCACGGCCAGCTGTGGTGCACTGACCTGGCCCAGCAAGCGGGCGCGGACGGCGTGGAGGTGCGTGGCGAGCTGCTGCGCGATGCGGCCACCGAGCTGCCCGCGCTGGCGGGTCGGGCGGCGGTGTACTCCAGCCCCGAAGGCCTGTGGACCGCGCATGGCGAGCTGGATGAAGCAGCCCTGGCGCGCGGCGTGCAGGCTGCGCAGGTGTTGCGCGCGCCGCGCCTGAAGATGTCGATTGGTGGCTTTAGTCCTTCGTCGCATGCCTCGCTGCACCGCCTCCAGGCCCTGCTGCAGGCCGCTCCGCAGGTGGAGCTGGTGATCGAGAACGACCAGACCGCCACTGCCGGCACGCTGGCCGCCATGCAGGCCTTTTTTGCGGCCCAGGCACAGGCGGGGCTCGGCCTGGGCATGACCTTTGACATGGGCAACTGGCACTGGCAGGGCGAATGCCCGCTGCAGGCCGCGCAGGCCCTGGCGCCCTATGTGCGCTATGTGCACTGCAAGGGCGTGCAGCGCCTGCCCGCCAAGTGGGTGGCGGTGCCGCTGGCCGATTCGGTGGCGCCCTGGCGCGCCGTGTTGCGCGCCTTGCCAGCCGATGTGCCGCATGCCATTGAATACCCGCTGGTGGGTGACGACCTGGTGGCCGTCACGCGCGAGCAGGTGGCCTTTATCCGCGCTGCACGGGAGGCTGCATGACCGCCCCGGCTTTTGACGTCGCACTGTTTGGCGAGGCCATGCTGCTGCTGGTGGCCAACGAGCCCGGCCCGCTGGAGAACGCCACCGGCTTTCACAAGCGCACGGCCGGGGCCGAGACCAATGTGGCCATTGGCCTCGCGCGCCTGGGCCTGAAGGTGGGCTGGGCCAGCCGCCTGGGCACCGATTCCATGGGCCGCGCGCTGCTGGCCGCCATGCGGGGCGAAGGCATCGATTGCTCCCACGTGGTGTGTGATGCCACACAGCGCACGGGCTTTCAGTTCAAGGAGCGCGTGACCGATGGCCGCGACCCGCAGGTGGAATACCACCGCAAGGGCTCCGCCGCCAGCCAGATGGGTCCCGCCGATGTGGATGAGCCCTGGCTGCGGTCCGCGCGCCATCTGCATGCCACAGGCGTGTTTGCCGCCATCTCTGACACCAGCCTGCAGGCGGCCATCCGCACGCTGGAGGTGATGCGCGCTGCGGGCCGCACCATCTCGTTCGACCCCAACCTGCGCCCCACGCTGTGGTCGTCGCCCGAGACCATGCGCCACTGGATCAACACCTTGGCGACCTATGCCGACTGGGTGCTGCCGGGCATGGAAGAGGGCGTATTTTTGACCGGTGAGACCACCCCTGAGGGCGTGGCACGCTTTTACCGTGAGCGCGGCGCCAAGCTGGTGGTGGTCAAGCTCGGGCCCGAGGGCGCGTACTACGACAGCGACGTGGCCGGCACCGGCCGCGTGCCCGGCGTGCCCGTGGCCCAGGTGGTGGACACCGTGGGCGCGGGCGATGGCTTTGCGGTGGGCGTGATCAGCGCGCTGCTGGAGGGCCTGACCGTGCCCGCCGCTGTGCGCCGCGGTGCCTGGATTGGTGCGCGTGCCGTGCAGGTGCTGGGCGACACCGAGGGGCTGCCCACCCGCGCCCAGCTGCAGGAGGCGGGCCTGTGAGCCTGGCGCTACCTTCAACAGGCGGCAGCACAAGCCCAGTGCGCAAGCAGGTGCTGGTGTTTCGCGAGCTGCCGCCCGACCAGTTGGCGCGGTTGAAGGCTGTGCACGACGTGACGGTGGCCGACCCGCGCAAGCCCGACGAGCGCGCGCGGTTTGATGCCGCGCTGGCGCAGGCGCACGGGCTCATCGGCTCCAGCTTTCCCATCGATGCCGCCGTGCTGGCGCGTGCGCCCTTGCTGCAGGTGGTGTCCAGCATTTCGGTGGGCGTGGACAACTACGCGCTGGACGTGCTGCAAGCGCGCGGCATCATGCTGTGCCACACCCCAGGCGTGCTCGACGAAACGGTGGCAGACTCGGTGTTTGCCCTCCTCATGGCCACCAGCCGCAAGCTGGTGGAGCTGTCGCAGTTGGTGCGCGAGGGCCGGTGGACGAAGAATATTGGAGAAGACCTGTTTGGCAGCGATGTGCATGGCAAGACGCTGGGCCTGCTCGGATTTGGCCGCATTGGCCAAGCCGTGGCTCGCCGCGCCGCACTGGGGTTTGGCATGCCCGTGATGTACCACGCCCGCCGCCCGGTGGACCTGGCGAACCAGGCCCCTGAGTTGCAGGGCAAGGCCGTTCACACGCCGCTGCCCGCGCTGCTGGCGCAGTCGGACTTTGTGGTGGCCATGCTGCCCTTGTCCGACAGCACGCGGGGCATGGTCAACGCCGAACTGTTTGCGGCCATGAAGCCCGGCGCCATCTTCATCAACGGCGGCCGGGGCGCCACCGTGGTGGAGCAAGACCTGCTGCATGCGCTGGACCATGGGCCCCTGCGCGCAGCGGGGCTGGATGTGTTTGCCACCGAGCCGCTGCCGCTGGCGTCGCCCCTGCGCACCCACCCGCGCGTGACCCCGCTGCCGCACATTGGCTCGGCCACGCACGACACGCGCCATGCCATGGCAACTCTGGCCACCACCAACCTGCTGCAGGCGCTGGCGGGAGCACGGCCTGCTGCCGTGTATAACCCTGCGCAGACATGAGCACGCCGCCGCCCGCAGCCCCCCGCGCCCGCCCCACCATCGCCGATGTGGCGGCCGAGGCGGGTGTGTCCAAGGCCACGGTGTCGCGCTATTTCAACCACCGAGAACGCCTGCTCAGCCCCGACATTGCAGCGCGGGTCGAGGCGGCCATCGCCAAGCTGGCCTATGTGCCCAGCCCCATGGCCCAGGCGCTGAGCCATGGCCGCTCACGGCTCATTGGCCTGGTGGTGGCCGACATCACCAACCCCTATTCGGTGGCTGTGCTGCGCGGGGCCGAGAAAGCATGCCAGGACGCGGGCTACCTGGTCATGCTGTTCAACCTGGGCAACGACCGCGAGCGCGAACGCGCGGCCATCGACGCGCTGGCCAGCTACCAGGTGGATGGCTTCATCCTCAACACGCTGGGGCAGGGCGAGGGACAGGCGGATGTGAACACCTTGCACGGCAAGCCCGCCGTGCTGGTGGACCGGCGCCACGCCGGGCTGGCGGCAGACTTCGTCTCGCTGGACAACCAGGGCGCCATGCGCGAAGCCTGTGCCCACCTGCAGCAGCAAGGCTGGCAGCGTCTGCTCTACATCACCCAACCCTTGTTAGGCGTGAGCTCCCGCATCGAGCGCACGGAGGCCTTTCGTGCGCTGGTGTCCCCCAAGGGCTCGACGGTGCGCGGCGCGGTGCTGGAGCTGGCGGCCGAGCAGGGCGATGAGGTGCTGGACCAGGCACTCACCGATCTGCTGCGGCAGGCCCGGCCCGGCGAGCGCTGCGCGGTGGTGGCGGGCAATTCGGTGGTCACGCTGCGTGTGGCTGCAGCCGTCTCGCGCATGGGGTGGACGTTTGGGCAGCAGTTGGGTTTTGTGGGCTTTGACGACCCTGAGTGGGCGTCGCTGATCCGGCCCGGCCTGAGCGCGGTGGCCCAGCCCACCGATGCCATCGGGCAACGCGCAGCGCAGTGCCTGCTGGAGCGCATCAATGGCCTGCAGGGTCCTGCACGCGAGAGCCTGCTCCCCGGGCTGCTGGTGGTGCGCGGATCTTCGTTGGGGCCTGCGGGCGCGCCAGACCCGGGTTGAACGCACTGCATTCCGCAAAGGCCTGCGGTATGCTTTGCGGCCCTCGCCCTGGTGCATCGCCGGGGCCTCTTTTCTTCGCCTTCATCCTTCAGGTGCGCCCTGTGCCAAATCCCTCTCTGGACACCTCCCGCATCCGCGCCATCTCCATCGATCTGGACGACACGCTCTGGCCCATCTGGCCCACGATCACGCGGGCCGAAAGTGTGCTGCTGGACTGGCTGACCCACCACGCGCCCGCCACAGCGGCACTCTTCTCGGACACCGAGGCGCTGCGCGCCATCCGCAACCAGATGGTGACCCTGCGCCCTGACCTGAAGGGCGACCTGAGCGCGTTGCGGCGCGAGTCCATCCGGCTGGCGCTGATGCAGGCCGGTGACGAGCCCGCGCTGGCCGAACCGGCGTTTGATTTGTTCTTTGCCGAGCGCCAGCGGGTGGAGCTGTTTGACGATGCACACGACGCGCTGGCTTTCTTGTCAGCGCGCTACCCGGTGGTGGCGGTGTCCAACGGCAATGCCGATATTCACCGCATCGGCATCGGCCACTACTTTCGCCACAGCATCAGCGCGTCGGAGTTTGGCATCGCCAAGCCCGATGTGCGCATCTTCCATGCGGCCGCAACGGCCGTTGATGTGCTGCCCCACGAGGTGCTGCACGTGGGCGACGACGCCACGCTGGATGCGCAGGGCGCGCTGAACGCAGGCATGCAGGCGGTGTGGATCAATAGTGCCAACCACCCCTGGCCGCACGACGACACGCCGCCCCATGCCACGGTGGACAGCCTTACCGCGCTGTGCCGGCTGTTGGCCTGACCGGTTTCGCTGGGTTCGGTTTCTTGCCTCACGTCAAGGTTTGGGCGCGCGGCGGTTGAAGCCGCTGCCCGATCAGGTCACACTCCATCGTCGCTCAGCGACCCCTCCCACCATGCCCCGTACTCCCCCCCCGTTGCCCGCCATCCGCACCATCGGCATGATGCAGCCCATGACCTGGCTGGTGCTGGCCTGGCGCGACATGGCGCGGGCGGGCTGGATCAGTTTTGCGCATGGCCTGGCACTCACACTGTTTGGGGCCGCCATCTTTGCAGTGGCACACCACCGCTTCTGGCTGCTGGCGGGGGCTCTGTCGGGCTTTCTGGTGGTGGCGCCAGTGCTGGCCACCAGCCTGTATGCGCTGAGCCGCGCGCTGGAGCGTGGCGAAGCCGCCAACCTGGGCGTGGTGCTCAAGACCTGGCTCAATTGGCAGAACAGCCATGTGAACAAATGGGGCAGCGACTACTGGTGCATGCTGCAGTTTGGGGCCCTGCTGGCGCTGGCCGCCTCGGGCTGGGTCATGACATCTGCGGCGCTCATCACGCTGCTGGCGCCCGTGCCCATCGAGACACCGCTCGACTTTCTGCGCCATGTGGTCATGGCGCGCGACGGCTGGTTGTTTGAAATCTGGCTGGCGCTGGGCAGCTTGATGGCCGCACCTATTTTTGCGTCCAGCGTGGTGGCCATGCCGCTGCTGCTGGACCGCCGCGCCACTCTGCTGCAGGCGGTGCTCACCGGCTGGCAGGCGGTCATCACCAACCCGCTGCCGATGGCGTTCTGGGCAGCGATCATCCTGGGCTTTACCTTGCTGGGCCTGGGTTCCCTGCTGCTGGGCCTGATCGCTGTGATGCCCATGCTGGGCCACGCCAGCTGGCATGCGTACCGCGACCTGGTGGATGCATCCAGCCTGCCCGAGCGTGACCTGGTGGCCCCTGCTGTACCGGCGGCCCCTGTGCGTCGGCCTGGAGGGAGATCGTGATTTTTGGATTTACCGAGGCGCAGATCTCGGGCTTCTTCCTCACCTACGGGGTGGGGGCGTTCATCGCCTACATGCTGTTCATCATCGGGCAGCTCGCGTGGGAATCGAAGGCCGGACGCTTTGGCACCTTCGTGCTCTTCCTGGGCCTGGGCGTGGGTTTTCTGGGGTTCTTGGCCAAGGTGGTGATCCAGTGGTGGCTGGAACGGTAGCGGGCCACACGGCCCGTTGCTCAATGCCAGGCGCACCCAACCGCGATCTGTCCGGGGTCTGGCACTGAGGCCTGCGCATTCATTTCTTTCCGTTGTGTTTAGTTTCCTGTAGAAACTAATTGCAATGGCAGGAGGTGGTTGTGATGCTTCGTAACTCCCTGATCGTCGTCGTCCTGGGGCTGCTGGCCGAGGCGGCGGAAGCCCTGTCCCTGGGCGCGCCGCAAGGCAAGGTGTGGCTGGGACAGCCCATCGACCTGGGCTTTGAAGTCCAGCTGGACCCCGGCATGTCGGTGGACGCCTTGTGCCCGCAAGCGCGGCTGGTGTCTGGCGATGTGGCCGTGCCGGCAGGCCGTGTCCAGGTGAGCGTGCGGCCTGGCGAACCGGAGCGCAACCCGGTGCTGCGGGTGCAGTCCTCCCATCTGGCCGACGAGCCGGTGCTGACGGCCCAGGTTTCTGTCCATTGCACGGGCCGGGTGACGCGCGAATACACCTTTCTGGCCGATCTGCCCGCCACCGTTGCTGCCGGGCTGAAGCCAGTGGCGATTCCCTGGGAGGTGCCGTTGGCAGATGCCTCCCCCTCGCGGGCGGCCGGGGTGGCTGCCGGAGAAGCGTCTTCTGCCACCGCAATGGGCCCCTCGCGGCCGCGCAAGGCGTCGGCCGCCAGCCGGGTAGAGCGCAAGGGCACGAAACTGGCCGCAAAGTCTGCCGGGGCTCCCGTTGCGCGCAGCCGGTCCGCTGACACAGCGGCAGTGGCTTCCGCGACCAGCACTGCGCAGACGGCGCCTCAGGAGCCACCCAGCACCGCGCCCAGCATGGCGCCCGAGGCCGCAGCAGCGCCCCCCGCACAGGCGTCGGCATCGTCCACCGCCTCGGTGGCTCCAGCAGCGGCACCTGTTGCGCCTGGACCTTCCAAGTCCCGGCTGGTGATGGAGCCGTTGACGGCGCTGGTCACGCCGCCCGCCTCGGGCGAAGGGGCTCCGTCCGACGGCGCAACACTGATGCCGGTGGCGGCTTCGGCTGCGGAGGTCAACGCGCCGGACGGCGCGGGATCCCCCGGCGCGCGCATGCAGGCCTTGCAGGTGGAAGTGGATCGCATGCGCGCGCAGGCCGAGCAAGACCATCAGGCCACGCTCGCATTGCTGGCCCGTGTGGAACAGCTGAATGCAGGGCATTTCCCGGCGTCCTTGGTGTATGGGCTTCTGGCTATGCTGGCCTTGACGGTCGGGGCAGCAGGCTGGCTGCTGGCGCGCATGCGACACGCCATGGACGCATCGAACGAAGAGTGGCGCAACACCCTGACGGCCTATGTGGCGCAGTCTTCCTTGCCCGCAGCGGGAGACGCCGAGGCCGAGCGCCGCACAGCAGTGCTACCTGCCGATGACCGGCCTGCCGGGTTGCCCGGACTACAAGGAGTGGGTGCCTTGCCCGCGTAGGGACGGTCAGCGGACCAATTGCTCAGGAGCTGGTGCGCAGCGCAGATCAACGCGGCCAGGACCGCAGCCCCAGATCCTGCGCCAGGCGGCGATAGTCGGCCAGGCTGCGCTGCACATAGTCGTCCAGGGCTGGGCCACTCAGCGCAAAGGGGTAGAGCCCATGGCGGGCGCACAACGCTGCATACCCGGGCGCCGCTTGCGCTTCCTGCAGGGCGGTCGTCCAGGCGTGGGCAGCCGCGTCCGGCACGCTGGCAGCCATGTAGAGGCCGCGCACGGTGGTCCATTGCAGGTCAATGCCCTGCTCGCGTGCCGTGGGCAGGGCGGCCAGTGTGCCGGGCAGCCGCGCGGGTGCCAGCACCGCCAGGATGCGCACCGGCAGGCCTTCTGCAGCGGCCCGGGTGGCCTCGGCCGCGTCGCCGGTGAAGATGTCGATGTGCCGGCCGCCCAGCGCCTTGAGCGCTTCGCCGCCGCCTTCAAACGATACAAAACGCATGCGCTTGTGGTCTTGCCCCGCTGCGCGCACCAGCAGCGCGGCCTTGACCCAGTCCTGGCTGCCCAGCGTGCCGCCGGCGCCAAACACCACGCGGCCCGAATCTTTTTGCAAGGCGGTGACCACGTCCTGCAAGCGCTGGTAAGGGGCGTCGCGGTGCACAGCCACCACGCCGTAGTCGTTTCCCAGCGTCGCTATCCAGCGCACGGCGCTCACCGGGTGTGGGCCGAAGCGGCCCTGCGCCATGTTGAGCAGCGAGCCGCTGGAGAACGCCACCAGCGTGCCGGGCCCTCCCAGGCGGCCGGTGGCCACCTGGTCAAACGCCACCGCGCCAATGCCGCCGGGCAGGTAGCGGGTGCGCAGCGGCGTGCGGCCAGGGCGCACGGCCTGCAGTGCCTGCGAGGCCAGACCGCAGGTCAGGTCAAATCCGCCGCCGGGGCGTGACGGCGCAATGCATTCCGCCGGCTCACGGGATGCGTCGGCCGCCGCCGGGAAGGGAGCCAGCCCCGCGCCAGCGCTGGCGGCGGCCGCGAGCGTCTGCAGCAGCTGGCGGCGACTGCAAGGCGCTGTCAGCGGGCGGTCTGTGGTGGGCAAGGGCTGCGGCATGGGGTGTGGAGCGTTCACTTGTTCAGCAGACTGTGTCAGGCGCGGGGCCACCAGAGTATCGCCAGGAGCCCTGGCCCTTCAGCGCGCGCCTGCAGCCGCAGGCTGCCCCGGTGCCGCTCGGCAATCGACCGCGCAATCGCCAGCCCCAGGCCCGACCCGCCTGCCGTGGCCTGCGAGCCGCGCCGGTAGCGCTGGCCCAGGGCGTCGCGCTCCTCGGCGGGCAGACCGGGGCCGTTGTCCTCCACGCAGATGCTCCAGCCCAGGCTGTCACCCGCGGCTGACACGGTGACGGTGCCCTGCGCCGGGGTGTAGGCGATGGCATTGGCTGCCAGATTGGTCAGGGCCTCGCGCAGCAGGCCACTGTCGCCCACGGCCTCGATGCCAGCGGAGGGCGTATGGATGCCAAAGTCGATCTGCTTGGCGCGCGCCTGGGGCAGCAGCTCCAGCGCCACCGTGCGCAGCAGCGCGGCCAGGTCAAAGGGCGTCAGCTCCACCGCCGCTGTGTCGCTGCGGCCCAGCGCCAGCAGTTGCTGGGTGCTGCGCGTGGCGCGGGCGATCTCGCCTCCGATGGCTGCCAGCGTGTGCTGCACCTGCGTGGTGTCGCCCTCGCGGCGTGCGTAGTCGATCTGCATCTGCAGCGTGGTGAGGTGGGTGCGCAGCTGGTGCGAGGCATCGTCCAGAAATTGCCGTTGCTGCGCCACCAGGTCTTGCGTGCGCGCCATCTGCTGGTTGACCGCGTCCACCAGCGGGCGGATGTCTGCGGGCAGGTCGTTGGATGCCAGCGGGGTCATGTCGTCGCCGCTGCGGGCCTGCACCTCGCGCGCCAGCCGCGCCAGCGGGCGCAGCGCCACAGCTAGCAGTGCCGCAGTGCCCAGCACCATCAGGGCCAGAACCAGCGCATCGCGCTGCACCGCGCGGCGTACAAAGCGGGCTGTGAAGTCCTCGCGGGACCGCGTGCTTTCGGCCACCTGCACCAGCACGGTGGATGCCGGCTCCGCGCGGTCCAGCGCGCGGCGGTAGGCGGCCAGCCGCACGGACTCTCCAAAGTAGGTGGCGTCATAAAAGCGCGGCACGCCGGGCTCCAGCGCGCCAGCGGGCAAGGGCAGGTCGGCATTGCCCAGCTCCACCAGCCCGTCGGACGACGCCACGCGAAAGTACACATTGCCGCTGGCCGTGAGTTCAAAGAATTCCAGCATGCTGTACGGCAACTCGGCCGACAGGCCGCCCGAGGCGGTCGAGATGTTGGCGTCGATGGACTTGAGCGCGCCGAGCAGCGAGCGGTCGTAGGCCGCGTTGGCGGCCTCCAGCGCATCGTGCCGGGTCATCCACAGCTCCACGCCCGTCACCAGGGCCAGCAGCGGCAGCAGCAGCATGGCCAGCAGCCGCCACAGGCTGGCGCGGCGCAGGCGTGCGGTCAGGCCCATCGGTCAGTCAGCCTCCAGCGCATAGCCCAGGCCACGCAGCGTGGTGATGCGCACACCACTGCCATCCAGCCGCTTGCGCAGGCGGTGCACAAACACCTCCACGGCTTCGGGGTGCACATCGTCATCGTCGGTGAACACGCGGTCCAGGATCTGCTGCTTGGAAAACGGCTCGCCACTGCGCTGCACCAGCACGCGCAGCACGGCATGTTCGCGCGGAGACAGGGCCAGGGGCTCGCCGCGCAGGGTGAACTGCTTGCGGGCGCTGTCGTACACCAGCGCACCGCAGGCCTGGCGCTGGTGCTCGTTGCCGCGCGCGCGGCGCACCAGGGCGTGCAGGCGAGCCTCCAGCTCGGCCAGTTCAAAGGGCTTGGCCAGAAAGTCGTCGGCCCCCGCGTTGAGCGAGCGCACGCGCTCGTCCAGCGAATCACGTGCCGTCAGGATCAGCGCGGGCAGGCGCTGGTCGCGGTCGCGCAAGCGCTGCAGCACCGCCTGGCCGTCCAGCCCGGGCAGGCCCAGGTCCAGCACCAGTGCGTCGTAGTTGTCGTGCTGCTGCAGCGCGCGGTCGGCCAGGCGGCCGTCGTTCACCCATTCGACCTGGATGCCCGCATGCTCCAGCGCACGGCTCAGCCAGGTGCCCAGGTTGTGGTCGTCTTCGGCCAGAAGGATGCGCATGGAGGGATGCTACCGTTTGTGCGGATGACGCAGGGCTTGCCTTCAGCATTGAGCCATTCAACGCGGAGCGGTCACGGCGCGCAAGCGCCAGCAGTCAGCTTGCGAGCACGCACTGCCCAGGCCATGCAGCCGTGCAAGGGCCGCCCCGCCGCACTGGCTGCGTCCCCCTTCCCGACCCGCGCAGCGGGGCGAGAGAAAGGGGGAAGACGCGAAGCGGCTCAGGGGGTTAGTCTGGCTTCACCTTCGCGCGCAGCAGCACCTTCTTCCAGCGCTCTTGTTCGGACGCGATGAACTGCGCAAACTGCGCTGGTGTGCCGCCAATGGCCTCGGCCGCGTCCGCGTTCAGGCGCTCCAGCGAGCCGGGGGCTTTGACGGCCTTGGCGGTCTCGGCCGCCAGCTTGTCGAGGTTGGCCGGGGCCAGGTTGGCGGGCGCCAGCATGCCGTACCACTGCGTCATCTCAAAGCCCGGAAAGCCCTGTTCGGCCACCGTGGCCACGTCGGGCAGCTGGGGCAGGCGCTTGGCCGAGCCTGTGGCAATGCAGCGCACCTTGCCGGCCTTGATGAAAGGCAGCAGGGCGGCGGCGCCCACGGCAGCGGCGTCAAGACGGCCCGAGAGCAGGTCGGTCATCATGGGGCCGGTGCCACGGTAGGGCACGTGCAGCATGAAGATCTCGGCGGTCATCTTGAGGTATTCAAACGCCAGGTGGCCCGCGCTGCCGTTGCCCGCCGAGCCATAGCTGAGCTTGGCCGGGTTCTTCTTGGCGTAGGCGATGAACTCCTTGAGGTTCTTGGCGGGCACGTCGGGGTGCACCACGTACAGGCTGGGCACCTTGGCCAGCAGGCTCACGGGCTTGAAGTCCTTGTTGGCGTCGTAGGGCAGCTTGTCGAAGATGAAGGGGTTGACGGCCAGTGTGCCGATGTGGCCCAGGATCAGCGTGTGCTGGTCGTCAGAGCGTGCCACTTCACCCATGGCGATGTTGCCTGCGGCGCCCGGCTTGTTGTCCACATACACGCTCTGGCCCAGCGTCTTGCCCAGCTCGGCAGCGGTGGAGCGGGCCACGATCTCCGAGCTGCCGCCCGGCGCGAACGGCACCACAAACCGCACCGACTTGGACGGCCAGGCCGCCTGGGCCGAGGCACCAGCGGGCAGCAGACCGCCCAGGGCCAGTGCGCCGCTGGCTCCCAGCAGATGGCGGCGGGTGGGGGACCAGAGGGCGGGGTGTTCGTGTGAAAGCATGGGGGGGTCTCCGTCAAAACAAAAGGCCGAAAGGCCAGCGCGCCCAAGGGCGAACAAGGCGCATGCGGTATGCGAGTGGCGCCATGGTGCCTGGGTCGTGCTTTCGGAATGCTGTCAGCGGGCTTGGTAGTTACCCGGGGGTGGCCTGCTGGCCCGGGTGGTGTTGTGTCAGCCCGCTGCTGCGCAGGCCGCCACGGCGGTGCCGCAGAGCACCGCGCCTTCCAGCGTCGCCGGGTAGGGGCCCTCCACATAGTCGCCGCAGGCTGTCAGCCCCGGCAGCACCTGCATGGCGGGCCGCTGCAGGCCGGGGGTGCATGCAAACGTGGCGCGCTTTTCGACCACGGTCTGCACAGGGCGCAGGCCCGGCAGGCCCAGCTGTGCAGCGGCTTGCTGCATCACCTGTTGCTCGATGAGCGCCCGGTCGCCATCGCTGGCGCTCACCACAAAGGCCAGCAACCCCTGCCGGCCGTCGAGTTGGCCCCGGTCGAACACGAACTGCGCCGGGTGCGCTGCCGTGTTGCGCAGCGCCAGCATGGGCAGGGGGAGTTGTGCGCCGCTGGCATGGGCGTAAACGGTGGTGATGGCCTCAAACCGCAAGGCACTGGCGGTGGCGCTCCAGCGGGCGGCAGCGGCCAGGCCCGCCGTGCTGGCAAGGCCCTCGACCAGGCGCGCGGCCTCCCACGAGGGGCAGGCCAGGGTGATGTGGTCAAAGGAGTCGGCTGCTTCGGCGCCCTGCGCTGTACCGACGGCGCCCACAGCACCCACCAATTGCCAGCGCCCGCTGGGCAGGGGCACGAGCCGCTGGATGCGTTGGCCGGTGACCACCTGGCCGCCTTGCTGCACCAGCCAGCGCACCGCAGCCTCGGGGAACAGCGCGCCCAGGTCGGTGCGTGGCAGCAACAGGTTGGAGCCGCCGCGTCCGCTGAACAGGCTGTCCTGCAGCACCCGCAAAAACACCTGGCCGCTGGCCTCGCGTGCGGGGGTGTTGAGTGCAGACACGCACAGCGGGTCGATGAACTCGGCTATCAGCCGGGGCGTGAGCGGGGCACACAGGTCTGCCACCGAGGTGTGGGCCGCGCAGCGAAAGCCGCGCAGCTGCCAGTCCGTGGCCGTGCGCAGCAGAGCGATCTTGTCTTGCCAGCCCCAGCCTTTGGCGCGCGCGATGCCCAGCAGCGCATCCAGCGGCGGGGGCAGGTCGGGCAGTTGCAGGCCCTGGCCATCGGGGAACTGCAAGGTCAGCGGCAGGCGCAGCAGCGCGGTGGCAGGGTCCATGCCCACCAGGCGCATCAGGCGCAGGCTCTCGGTGTAGGCACCGATCAGGATGTGCTGGCCGTTGTCGAGCGTGGCCGCTGTGCCATCGGGCAGCACGCCCGGCACGGCGCGCGCGCGGCCGCCCACCGTGCGCGCGGCCTCGAACACGGTGACCTGGCGGCCGGCCTGCCGGTGGGCGATGGCTGCAGCCATGCCGGCCCAGCCAGCCCCGATGACGGCGACTTTCTGCGGTGCCACGCCGGGCTACATCCTGCCCAGGGCTTGCATCTTCCAGGCCAGCCAGAACTTGCGCAGCGGCGTGAGGCGGATGCGTTGGTGCAGCACCTGGAAGTTTTCGTGCTCGATCTCGCGCAGCAGCGTGCGGTAGATGCTGGCCATCATCAGGCCGGGCTTTTGGGTGCGGCGGTCCGCGTCGGGCAGCAGGGCAAAGGCCTCGTCGTACAGCCGGTGCGCACGCTCGGCCTGAAAACGCATGAGTGCGGTGAACCGGTCGGAGTACTGGCGCTTCAAGATCTCGTGCGCCTTCACGTCGAACTGCTGCAGCTCGCTGACGGGCAGGTAAATGCGGCCCAGCATGGCGTCTTCGCCCACGTCGCGGATGATGTTGGTGAGCTGGAATGCCAGGCCCAGCCGGTGTGCGTATTCGGTGGTGTGCGGGTCGGTCTGGCCGAAGATGCGCGCGGCCACTTCACCCACGATGCCCGCCACCAGGTGGCAGTAGCCCTTGAGGCCTGCAAAGTCGAGGTAGCGGGTCTGCTCCAGATCCATCTGGCAGCCGTCGATCACGGCCTGCAAGTGGCGTTGCTCGATGCCGTAGTCGGCCGCCAGCGGCATCAGCGCCAGCATCACGGGGTGCGTGGGCTGGCCCGCGTAGGCCTTGGACACTTCGGCCTGCCACCAGGCCAGCTTGGTGCGGGCCACGCCCGGGTCGCTCACTTCATCGACCACATCGTCCACTTCGCGGCAAAACGCATAGAACGCCGTGATGGCCGCGCGGCGCGGGGCAGGCAGAAAGAGAAAGGCGTAATAGAAGCTGCTGCCCGAGGCCACGGCTTTTTGCTGTACGTACTGCTGCGGTGTCATGGGGCGAGATTGTCCCATGGCGCACCCCGGCAGGCGGGGGGGCAGGGTTTCAAGCCTTTTGGGGCGGAGGCGCTAGTGCAATATGGTCTAAATGCTATCTAATGAATAGCGTTCAGGCGTTGGACATTGCAAGGCATCAGGGCGGCGGGGGTCAGCATTCGACCACATTCACCGCCAGCCCGCCGCGCGATGTCTCCTTGTATTTCACCTTCATGTCCGCGCCGGTCTGCATCATGGTCTTGATGACCTTGTCGAGCGAGACCACGTGCTGCCCGTCGCCGCGCAGCGCCATGCGGGCGGCGTTGATGGCCTTGATCGCGCCCATGGCGTTGCGCTCGATGCAGGGGATCTGCACCAGACCGCCCACGGGGTCGCAGGTCATGCCCAGGTTGTGCTCCATGCCGATCTCGGCCGCGTTCTCCACCTGCTCGGGCGTGCCGCCCATCACGGCGGCCAGCGCGCCAGCGGCCATGGAGCAGGCCACGCCCACTTCGCCCTGGCAGCCCACCTCGGCGCCGGAGAGCGATGCGTTTTCCTTGTAGATGATGCCGATGGCACCTGCGGTGAGCAAAAAGGTGGCAATGCCGTCGTCGTTGGCCGGGATGGGGCCCTGCAGAAAGTTGACGTAGTAGTGCAGCACGGCCGGAATCACGCCTGCCGCACCGTTGGTGGGCGCCGTCACCACGCGGCCGCCAGCGGCGTTTTCTTCGTTCACGGCCATGGCGTACAGGTTCACCCAGTCCAGCATGGAGAGCGGGTCGCGCAGGGCGGCCTCGGGCGAGCGGCTCAGGTTCTTGTGCAGCTCGGCCGCACGCCGGCGCACATGCATGGGGCCGGGCAGCGTACCGGTGCTGGCGCAGCCGCGCTGCACGGCGCCCGCCATGGTCTGCCAGATGGCCAGCAACTGGCGCCGCACCTCGGTCCGGCTGCGCCAGTGCTGTTCGTTGGCGGCCATGAGCTGGGCCATGCTCTGGCCCGTAGTGCGGCACTGCGCCAGCAGCTCGGCCCCGGTGCGGAACGGGTACGGCAGGCCCTGGCCATGGCCTGCGGTATCGGCGCCAGCGCTGGCGGGCGTGTTGAGCACGCGCTGACCCGCCGCGTCGACCACAAAGCCGCCGCCCACCGAGTAGTACTCACGCATGGCGATGTCGTTGCCCTGCGCATCCAGTGCATGGAACGCCATGCCGTTGGGGTGCAGCGGCAGGCTTTTGCGGCGAAACAGCAGGTGGTCCTTTTCGACAAACGGCACGGCATGCTCGCCCAGCAACGCCAGCGTGCCGCTCTGGCGGATCTGTGCGATGGCGGGGGCGATCTGGTCGGGGTCGATGTGGTCTGGCTCGTGCCCGGCCAGACCGAGCAGCACGGCGCGGTCGGTGCCGTGGCCCACGCCGGTGGCCGAGAGGGAGCCGAACAGCTCCACGCTCACCTGGTGCACCGCCGCCAGGCCGACGGTGTCGCGCACATGGCAGGCAAACTGCCGGGCGGCAATCATGGGCCCCACGGTGTGGGAGCTGGACGGCCCGATGCCGATCTTGAAGAGGTCGAAAACGCTGACGGACATAGTGGGGGGTGACCCTGGGCTCTGAGAGCCAGTGTTAAAGGTGCCCCAGCGCTTGTGGCGCGCGGGCACGGGCCGGCAGGGTGGGGGTGTTGGCCGCCGCCCTGCCACGGTGGCCGCGAGGCTAACCGGGTGCGGTGGCCGGGGCATGCTCGCAATCCCTGCCCCTGCCGGGTCAAGGGCGAGAGGCATCCCAATAAATTGCTATCAATTAAGTAGCTGTTGGTGCACATGAATCATGCGCTACAGGCCGTTTGGGCACTGCGTGGTGCGCTGGCACGCCAATGTGTGAGCCCGCCTTGTGGCCCATGAATCTTTCTTACATCACCAGCGCGCGGCCCAGCATCACGCACCAGTCCCAGCCACGGAGCTTGGGCCGGGTGTGCAGGCCGCCCCCTTTGAGGGCCTCGACCTTGTCGAGGATGCGCAGGCCGCCTTGCACCACCAGCCGCAGCTCCCAGCCGGCGCGGCCCGGCAGGCGGTGCACCAAGGGGGCGCCGCTTTGCATCGTGGTGCGCGCCCAGTGGGCGCAGTCGGCAATCAGGCGGGCGTTCTCGCGGGTGCTTTGCAGCGCCAGCAGCTCGGACTGGCAGGCGCCATACGCTACGCAGTCGGAGCGCGGCAGGTAGTGGCGGCCCCGGGGAATGTCCACGGACAGGTCCTGCCAGAAGTTGATGAGCTGCAGCGCCGTGCAGATGGCGTCGCTCTGGCGCAGCGCCTCGGCGTCGTGCACGCCATACAGGTGCAGCAGCAGCCGGCCCACGGGGTTGGCTGAGCGGCGGCAGTAGTCCAGCAGCTCGTCGCGGTCGGCGTAGCCCTCGCCGTCACGGGTTTTTTCGACGTCCTGGGCAAAGGCACTCAGCAGGTCTTCCAGCAGCGGCACGGGCAGCTGGTGGCTGCGCAATACGCCTTGCAGCGGCAAAAACACGCTGGCCCAGCGGGGCGAGGGCGCCTGGCCCTGGGCAATCGCGCGCAGATCGGCCAGGTAGGCCGCCAGGTCTGCCAGCCGGGCGGCGGGCAGGGCATCGCCTTCATCGGCAATGTCGTCCGCCGTGCGCGCAAAGCCGTAGATGGCGGCTATCGGCTGGCGCAGGTGGGGCGGGCACAGCAGGGATGCTACGGGGAAGTTTTCGTAATGGGTGACAGGAGGCGCCACCGCATCAGTCGCAGTGGGCTGTGGCGCGGAGGCTGTGCCGGGGTGGGGAGAGGGGCTGGGACGGTCGTTCACACCCGGATTGTCGCTTGACAAGCTCAAGGGCTTCTCATAGATTACTAACCGGTCAGTCAGTAATCATAAAAACCAATCCAGTGGGGGGACAAGGCGGCTGGCCCCTGCATCTGTTCACAAGCGCCCTGCATGGCTGCGGGTGGCTGGTTGGCGGGTGTCTGGTGTACTGTCGCTGCGCGGGCGCTCCGGCCTGCGTCTTGCTTGCTGATCCTTGTGGCCCCTTCTTTTTTCACCGGATTTCCCATGCGCACATCCTCCGCCCTGCGGCCCTCTTCACGGCATTCCAGGCTTTTGCTGGTGCTGGCCACCGCTACCGTGCTGGCCGCTTGTTCGCGTCCCGCACCGCCTGAGGAGCCCGTGCGCTCCGTCAAGCTGATGACGGTGGGCGTGGGCGCGCTGCAGTCCAGCCTGGAGTATTCGGGCGAGGTGCGCGCGCGGGTGGAGTCGCGCCTGGGCTTTCGCGTGGCGGGCAAGATCGTGCAGCGCCAGGCCGAGCTGGGTCAGCGCGTGAAGGCCGGGCAGGTGCTGGCGCAACTGGACCCCAAGGACTACCAACTGGCGGCTGATGCGGCGCGTGCGCAACTGGCATCGGCCACCACGCAGCGTGATCTGGCGGCGGCGGACCTCAAGCGCTACCAGGCGCTCAAGGACCAGAACTTCATCAGCGGTGCCGAGCTGGAACGCCGCGAGGCCACGCTCAAGGCGGCCCAGGCCACGCTGGACCAGGCGCGCGCGCAGCTGTCGTCGCAGGGCAACCAGGCGGCCTACACCACGCTGGTGGCCGACGTGTCGGGCGTGGTGACGGGCATCGATGCCGAGCCGGGCCAGGTGGTGTCGGCCGGTGCGCCGGTGGTGCGCATTGCGCAGGACGGCCCGCGCGACGTGGTGTTTGCTGTGCCCGAGGACAAGGTGGCGCAGATCACGACGGGCTCCGAGGTGGCTGTGCGCGGCTGGTCTGGCGGCGCGACCCTGACGGGCCGCGTGCGCGAAGTGGCTGCCAGCGCCGACGCTGCGACCCGCACCTTCCAGGTCAAGGTAGCCATTGACGCTGCGGACGCCCCAGCGCTGGGCGCCACCGTGTACGCCACGCCCAAGGCACTGAGCCATGCCGGCATTGCCGCCATCAAGCTGCCCACGAGCGCGCTGCGGCAGGAGGGCCAGTCCACCGCCGTGTGGGTGTACGACCCCGCGACCAGCACCGTCAAGTCGCAGGTGGTGCAGATCGCCACGGCCGATGGCAACGATGCCGTGGTGGCAGGGGGCCTGACCCCCGGCATGCAGGTGGTGGCCACCGGCGTGCACGTGCTGTCTCCCGGCCAAAAAGTGACGGTATACCAGCCAAAAGTGGCCCAGGCGCCAGTGAATAAAGCGCAGACAGCTCCTGAATCTGTAGCAATGCCGGCGGTGCCATCGGCTCCTGCGGCCGCTGCTGCACCCGCCACCGCCACGGCCTCTGCCGCCAACTGAGGCCCGCCATGACGCAAATCCAACCCAAAGAGGGGTTCAACCTCTCCAAATGGGCGCTCGACCATCCTGCGCTCACCCGCTACCTCATGGTGGTGTTGATGCTGCTGGGCTTTGCCGCCTACTTCCAGCTGGGGCAGGACGAAGACCCTCCGTTCACCTTCCGTGCCATGGTGGTGCGCACCTACTGGCCCGGTGCCACGGCCCAGCAGGTGGCCGAGCAGGTCACCGACAAGATCGAGCGCACGCTGCAGGAAGTGCCGTACGCCGACAAGATCCGCAGCTATTCCAAGCCCGGCGAGTCGCAGATCATTTTCCAGATCAAGGACTCCTCCAAGCCCGGCGACGTGGCCAACGTCTGGTACAGCGTGCGCAAGAAGGTGGGCGACATGCGCTACACCTTGCCCCAGGGCATTCAGGGCCCGTTCTTCAATGACGACTTTGGTGATGTGTATGGCGTGATCTACGCTCTGGAGTCCGAGGGATTCAGCTACGCAGAGCTCAAGCAGTTTGCCGATGACGCGCGCCAGCAGCTGCTGCGCGTGCCCGATGTGGCGAAGGTCGAGCTGTTTGGCGTGCAGGACGAAAAGCTCTTCATCGAGATCTCGCAAAAGCGCCTGTCGCAACTGGGCCTGGACATGAACCAGGTGCTGGCCCAGCTGGGCCAGCAGAACGCAGTGGAAAGCGCGGGCACCATCCAGACCCCGCAAGACCAGGTGCAGGTGCGCGTGCAAGGCCAGTTCAACGCCATCGAGGACCTGCGTGCGATGCCGATCCGCGGCCCCTCGGGCGCGCAACTGCGTCTGGGCGATATTGCCGAAGTGCAGCGCGGCTATGTGGACCCACCGGGCGTGAAGGTGCGCCACCAGGGGCGCGAGGTGATTGCGCTGGGCGTCTCCATGTCCAAGGGCGGCGACATCATTGCGCTGGGCAAGGCCCTGCACACCACCACCGACCGCATCGCTGGCACGTTGCCGGCGGGCGTGAAACTGGTCAACGTGCAAGACCAGCCCAAGGCGGTGTCCACCTCGGTGAACGAGTTTGTCAAGGTGCTGATCGAGGCCGTGGTCATCGTGCTGGCGGTGAGCTTCATCAGCCTGGGCGTCCACAAGCGGCCCGGTAACAACCCGCTGTGGAAGCGCTGGTACATCGACCCCCGCCCGGGGCTGGTGGTGGGCATCACGATCCCGCTGGTGTTGGCCGTCACGTTCCTGGCCATGTGGTACTGGGGCATCGGGCTACACAAGATTTCGCTGGGCTCGCTCATCATCGCGCTGGGCCTGCTGGTGGACGACGCCATCATTGCGGTGGAGATGATGGTGCTCAAGCTCGAAGAGGGCTATGACAAGGTGCGCGCCGCCACCTTTGCCTACGAGATCACGGCCATGCCCATGCTCACGGGCACGCTGATCACGGCGGCGGGCTTTTTGCCCATCGGCCTGGCCAAGTCCACCACGGGTGAATACACCTTTGCCATCTTTGCCGTGACGGTGATTGCGCTGGTGCTCAGCTGGTTCGTGTCGGTCTACTTCGTTCCTTATCTCGGCACGCTGCTGCTCAAGGTGCCGCCTCACGTCTTGGCCGCTCAGGCCAACAAGGGCATCACGGACGACCCGCACGAGGTTTTTGACAGCCCGTTCTACCGCAGCTTCCGCCGTCTGGTGGACTGGTGCGTGCAGCACCGCTGGCTGACCATTGGCGCCACGGTGCTGACCTTTGCCCTGGGCATTGTCGGCATGGGCAAGGTGCAGCAGCAGTTCTTCCCGGATTCCAGCCGGCCTGAGATTCTGGTGGACATCTGGTTCCCCGAAGGCACTTCTTTTGCGGGCAACGAGGCCGTCACCAAGCGTGTGGAGCAGCGTCTGTTGTCCGAGCCAGGCGTGAACACGGTGAGCACCTGGGTAGGCTCTGGTGTGCCGCGTTTTTATCTGCCGCTCGATCAGGTGTTCCCGCAGAGCAATGTGTCGCAGTTCATCGTGGTGCCCCAAGACCTGAAGGTGCGCGAATCGCTGCGTGTGAAGCTGCCTGCGCTGCTGGCGCAGGAGTTCCCGGAAGTGCGCGGGCGCGTCAAGCTGCTGCCCAACGGGCCGCCCGTGCCTTATCCCGTTCAGTTCCGCGTGGTGGGACCTGATCCGCTGGTACTGCGCGAGCGTGCGGACGAGGTCAAGGCCCAGCTGCGCCAGAACCCCAACATGCGCGGGGTGAACGACAACTGGAACGAGTCCGTGAAGGTGCTGCGCCTGGAAGTCGACCAGGCCAAGGCACGCGCCCTGGGCGTGACCAGCCAGTCCATCGCACAGGCGTCCAAGACCATTCTGTCGGGCACGCAGGTCGGCCAGTACCGCGAGGGCGACAAGCTCATCGACATCCTGCTGCGCCAGCCGCTGGATGAGCGCAACGCCATCACTGACATTGCCAACGCCTATCTGCCAACGGCCTCGGGCAAGTCGATCCCGCTCACGCAGATCGCCAAGCCTGTGTTCACCTGGGAGCCCGGCGTGATGTGGCGCGAAAATCGCGACTACGCCATCACCGTGCAGGGCGACGTGACCGAGGGCCTGCAGGGCGCCACGGTGACGGCGGCGCTGCTGCCATCCCTCAAGGAGATTGAGGCCAAGTGGCGGTCGGCGGGCCAGACGGGCTACCGCATCGAGGTGGCGGGCGCCGTGGAGGAAAGCTCCAAGGGCTCGGCGTCCATCGCGGCGGGTCTTCCCATCATGCTGTTCATCACCTTCACGCTGCTCATGCTGCAACTGCACAGCTTCAGCCGTGCCATGCTGGTGTTCCTGACCGGGCCGCTCGGGCTGGCGGGTGTGGCGGCAGCGCTGTTGCTGCTCAATCGTCCCTTTGGTTTTGTGGCGCTGCTGGGGGTGATCGCGCTCATGGGCATGATCCAGCGCAATTCGGTGATCCTGATCGATCAGATCGAGCAGGACCGCGCCCGGGGCGTGCCCGCCTGGGATGCCATTGTGGAATCGGCCGTGCGCCGTTTGCGCCCCATCGTGCTCACCGCCGCTGCCGCCGTGCTGGCCATGATCCCGCTGTCGCGCAGCGTGTTCTGGGGGCCGATGGCCGTTGCCATCATGGGCGGGCTGGTGGTGGCCACGGTGCTGACGCTGCTGGCACTGCCTGCAATGTATGCGGCCTGGTTCCGTGTCAAACGACCTGCGCCAGAGGTTCCTGGTGCTGCTTGACCGACAGGGCGTCCGCATCAGGTAAAATAGAAGGTTGACCGATTTCACACAGGCGGCAGCTGAGGTTGCCGCCTGTTTGTTTGTAGAACCGCGCGGGTGGCGAAATTGGTAGACGCACCAGGTTTAGGTCCTGACGCCAGCAATGGTGTGGGGGTTCGAGTCCCCCCCCGCGCACCACCCATGTGAGACTTTGCGGAACACGGCGCTGCTGCGCTGCAGCCAGCACGATCCACATTCATAAGAGGAATAGCCATGGCCGTTACTGTTGAAACCCTTGAGAAGCTCGAGCGCAAGATCACGCTGAGCGTGCCCGTCACCCTGATCCAGTCCGAAGTGGACACGCGCCTCAAGCGCCTGGCCCGTACGGTCAAGATGGACGGTTTCCGTCCCGGCAAGGTGCCCATGAACGTGGTGGCCCAGCGTTATGGCTACTCGGTGCAGTACGAAGTGCTGAACGACAAGGTGGGTGAGGCCTTTGCTGTGGCTGCGAATGAAGCCAACCTGCGTGTTGCTGGCCAGCCCCGCATCACTGAAAAGGAAGGCGCTCCCGAAGGCCAGGTGACTTTTGACGCCATCTTCGAAGTGTTCCCCGAAGTCAAGATCGCTGACCTGTCGGACGCCGAAGTTGAAAAACTGTCGTCCGAAGTGACCGACAGCGCCATCGACAAGACCATCGACATCCTGCGCAAGCAGCGCCGCAGCTTCGCCCAGCGCGCCATTGACGCCGCTGCGCAAGACGGTGACCGCGTGACCGTGGACTTCGAAGGCAAGATCGACGGCGAACCCTTTGACGGCGGCAAGGCCGAAGACTTCCAGTTCCTGGTCGGCGAAGGCCAGATGCTCAAGGAGTTCGAAGACGCGGTGCGTGGCATGAAGTCCGGCGAAAGCAAGACTTTCCCCTTGGCGTTCCCTGCCGAATACCACGGCAAGGACGTCGCTGGCAAGACCGCCGACTTCCTGGTGACCATCAAGAAGATTGAAGCGGCCCACCTGCCCGAAGTGAATGATGCTCTGGCCAAGTCGCTGGGCATTGCCGACGGTTCCGTGGATGGCCTGCGCGCCGACATCAAGAAGAACCTGGAGCGCGAAGTCAAGTTCCGCTTGCTGGCCCGCAACAAGGCTGCCGTGATGGACGCCCTGGTGTCCAAGGCCGAGTTGGACCTGCCCAATTCCAGCATCCAGGCTGAAATCGCCCGCCTGATGGAAGGTGCCCGCGCTGAACTCAAGCAACGCGGCATCAAGGACGCCGACAAGGCCGAGATCCCTGAAGACGTGTTCCGTCCCCAGGCAGAGCGCCGTGTGCGCCTGGGCCTGGTGCTGGCCGAGCTGGTGCGCGCCAATGAGCTGCAGGCCAAGCCCGAGCAGCTCAAGGCCCACATCGACGAGCTGGCCGCCAGCTACGAGAAGCCCGAAGACGTGGTGCGTTGGTACTTCGGCGACCGCCAGCGCCTGGCTGAAGTCGAAGCCGTTGTCATCGAAAACAACGTGACCGAATTCGTGCTGTCCAAGGCCAAGGTGGTCGAAAAGGCCATTTCCTTCGACGACCTGATGGCGCAGCAGGGCTGATAGGCCCTCGGGCCGGGTGGTCTGCCTCGTGCAACTGCCCGGTTCTGGTTGTCAAGACACACCAGGGGCTTGTGCTTTCGTGCACAAGCCCCAATTCATTTCTGGGTACAGTACCTGCTTGACTGGAGAAATACATGAGCGCATTGGAAACACAAGGCCTGGGCATGGTCCCCATGGTCATCGAGCAGTCGGGCCGTGGCGAACGGTCCTATGACATCTACTCGCGCCTGCTCAAGGAGCGCGTGATTTTTCTGGTGGGCCCGGTCAATGACCAGACCGCCAACCTGGTGGTGGCACAGCTGCTGTTCCTGGAAAGTGAAAACCCGGACAAGGACATCTCGTTCTACATCAACTCGCCCGGTGGTTCGGTGAGCGCCGGTATGGCGATTTTTGACACCATGAACTTCATCAAGCCCGATGTCTCGACCCTTTGCACGGGCATGGCGGCCAGCATGGGTGCGTTCCTGCTGGCGGCGGGCGCCAAGGGCAAGCGTTTTGCGCTGCCCAACTCCAAGGTCATGATCCATCAGCCATTGGGCGGCATGCAGGGCCAAGCCACCGAGATCGAGATCCACGCCCGCGAGATCCTCAAGACCCGCGAGCAGCTCAACAAGATCCTTGCTGAGCGCACCGGACAGCCGCTGGAGAAGATCCAGCGCGACACCGAGCGTGACTATTTCCTCTCGGCCGACGAGGCCAAGGACTATGGTTTGGTCGATCAAGTGATCAGCCAACGCGCCTGATCGCCCGAGGGCGACGAAGCGGCGTTTTCCCGAGGGGAAGGCGCCGTTTTTTATTTGGTTATCATCCCGACAACTTTCCGAAACAAGCAAGGCATTGCCCCCATGGCCGAGAAAAAAGGCTCTTCCAGCGAAAAAACCCTTTACTGCTCTTTTTGCGGCAAAAGCCAGCATGAAGTGAAGAAGCTGATCGCCGGTCCGTCGGTCTTTATCTGCGACGAGTGCATTGACCTGTGCAACGAGATCATCCGCGACGAACTGCCTGCCGGGGACTTGGCCCGCGAAGGCCGCAGTGACCTGCCCACGCCGGTCGAGATCAAGGCCAATCTGGACAACTATGTGATTGGCCAGGATGTTGCCAAGCGTACGCTGGCGGTGGCGGTGTACAACCACTACAAGCGCCTGCGCCATAAGGACAAGGCCCACAAGGACGATGTGGAGCTGTCCAAAAGCAACATCCTGCTGATCGGCCCTACGGGCTCGGGCAAGACCTTGTTGGCGCAGACCCTGGCACGCATGCTGGATGTTCCCTTTGTGATGGCCGACGCCACCACGCTGACCGAAGCCGGCTATGTGGGCGAGGACGTGGAAAACATCGTCCAGAAGCTGCTGCAAAGTTGCAACTACGAAGTCGAGCGCGCCCAGCGCGGTATTGTCTATATCGATGAAATCGACAAGATCTCGCGCAAATCCGACAACCCCAGCATCACGCGCGATGTGTCGGGCGAGGGCGTGCAGCAGGCGCTGCTCAAGCTCATCGAGGGCACCATGGCCAGCGTGCCGCCCCAGGGCGGGCGCAAGCATCCGAACCAGGACTTCCTGCAGATCGACACAACCAACATCCTGTTCATCTGCGGTGGCGCGTTTGCAGGGCTGGAAAAGGTCATCGAGAACCGGACCGAGGCCTCAGGCATCGGCTTTGGCGCATCGGTCAAAAGCAAGAAGCAGCGCTCGCTGACCGAAGTGTTCACCGAGATCGAGCCCGAAGACCTGATCAAGTTCGGGCTGATTCCTGAACTGGTGGGCCGTATGCCAGTGGTGACTGCCTTGGCTGAACTGAGTGAAGATGCGTTGGTGCAGATCCTGACCGAGCCGAAGAACGCGCTGGTCAAACAGTACAGCAAGCTCCTGGCCATGGAAGGCGTGGACCTGGAAATTCGCCCCGCTGCCCTGAAAGCCATTGCCCGCAAGGCGCTGGCCCGCAAGACGGGCGCGCGAGGTCTGCGTTCCATCCTGGAGCAATCGCTGATCGGCACGATGTTCGACCTGCCCAACACCAGCAACGTCGAAAAGGTGGTGGTGGACGAATCCACCATCGAAGAAAACAAGCCGCCGCTGCTCGTGTACCGCGAAGCGGCCAAGAAGGCCTGAGAAGACCGGAGCGGGCGCCATGTTGTCGCCCTTTGAACCATCAACCCTTGCGCCAGTACGGCTGCGTGCAAGGGTTGAAAATCCCCACATGTGGACCCACTTCCACAGAGCACTTTGAGGATTTCCATGTCCGGACATACCCCCCTGCCAGCCACCCCTATTGACCTGCCGCTGTTGCCTTTGCGCGATGTGGTGGTGTTCCCTCACATGGTGATCCCGCTTTTCGTGGGCCGCCCCAAGAGCATCAAGGCCCTTGAGATGGCCATGGAGGCTGATCGCCGCATCATGTTGGTGGCCCAAAAAGCTGCCGCCAAGGATGAGCCCTCGGTGGCCGACATGTTCGATGTGGGCTGTGTCTCCACCATCTTGCAGATGCTCAAGCTGCCCGACGGCACCGTGAAGGTGCTGGTGGAAGGCCAGCAGCGCGCTCTGGTGGCTTCCATTGAAGATGCCGAGACGCATTTCATGGCCACCGTGACACCGGTGGAGGCAACCCCCGACGCCAATAAGCCCAGTGAAATCGAGGCCCTGCGTCGCGCAGTGATGCAGCAGTTTGACCAGTACGTCAAACTCAACAAGAAGATCCCGCCCGAGATCCTGACTTCCATCTCCAGCATTGACGATCCAGGTCGACTGGCAGACACCATTGCTGCACACCTGCCTCTCAAGCTCGAGAACAAGCAGGTGGTGCTGGATCTTTCGGATGTAAAGGCGCGCCTCGAAAACCTGTTCGAGCAGCTCGATCGCGAAGTGGACATCCTGAACGTCGACAAAAAGATCCGTGGCCGCGTGAAGCGCCAGATGGAGAAGAACCAGCGTGACTTCTATCTGAACGAGCAAGTCAAGGCCATCCAGAAGGAACTGGGTGAGGGCGACGAAGGCGCCGACATCGAGGAGATCGAGAAAAAGATCAAGCTCGCCAAGATGCCGGCCGAGGCACGCAAGAAGGCTGACGCCGAACTCAAGAAGCTCAAGCTGATGTCGCCCATGTCGGCCGAGGCGACGGTGGTGCGCAACTACATCGACGTGCTCACCGCGCTGCCTTGGAGCAAGAAGACCAAGATCAAACACGACCTCGTGAATGCCGAGGGCGTCCTCAACGAAGACCATTACGGCCTCGACAAGGTCAAGGACCGCATCCTTGAATACCTCGCGGTACAGCAGCGCGTGGACAAGGTGAAAGCGCCCATCCTGTGCCTGGTGGGCCCTCCTGGCGTGGGCAAGACCTCGCTGGGGCAATCGATCGCCAAGGCCACCGGCCGCAAGTACGTGCGCATGGCCCTGGGCGGCATGCGCGACGAGGCCGAGATCCGCGGGCATCGCCGCACCTACATCGGTGCGCTGCCGGGCAAGGTGCTGCAGAGCCTGTCCAAGGTGGGCACGCGCAATCCGCTGTTCCTGCTGGACGAGATCGACAAGCTGGGTACTGACTTCCGGGGCGATCCGTCGAGCGCTCTGTTGGAGGTGCTGGACCCTGAGCAGAACCACACCTTTGGTGACCACTACGTCGAGGTGGACTTCGACCTGAGCGATGTGATGTTCGTCGCCACATCGAATTCGATGAACATTCCGCCGGCACTGCTCGACCGCATGGAAGTGATTCGCCTGTCGGGCTACACCGAAGACGAGAAAACCAGCATCGCCATGAAGTACTTGCTGCCCAAGCAGCTCAAGAACAATGGTGTGAAGGACGAAGAACTGCTCATTACCGAGCCTGCAGTGCGCGACATGGTGCGCTACTACACCCGTGAAGCAGGTGTGCGTTCGCTCGAGCGCGAGCTGTCCAAAATTTGCCGCAAGGTGGTCAAGGGCCTGCAGCTCAAGAAACTGGAGCCGCAGGTGGTGGTCACGGCTGACAACCTGCCGGACTTTTTGGGCGTGCGCAAGTACACCTATGGCCGTGCGGAGCTGCAAAACCAGGTGGGGCAGGTAGTGGGCCTGGCCTGGACCGAGGTGGGTGGAGATCTGTTGACCATCGAGGCGGCCATCATGCCGGGCAAGGGTGTGATTACGCGCACGGGTTCGCTGGGTGATGTGATGAAGGAATCCGTGGAGGCTGCCCGTACGGTGGTACGCAGCCGCGCGCGCGTGCTGGGTATCAAGGATGAAACGTTCGAAAAGCGCGACATCCACATTCACGTGCCAGACGGTGCCACCCCCAAGGACGGCCCCAGCGCGGGGGCTGCGATGACTACCGCGTTTGTTTCTGCGCTCACGGGTATCCCTGTGCGCGGCGATGTGGCCATGACAGGCGAGATCACGCTGCGTGGCGAGGTGACGGCCATTGGTGGCCTTAAGGAAAAGCTGCTGGCCGCATTGCGCGGTGGCATCAAGACCGTGCTGATCCCTGAAGAGAACGTGAAGGACCTCGCCGAGATTCCGGACAACGTGAAGAGCGGTCTGGAGATCGTGCCCGTGCGGTGGATCGACAAGGTGCTGGAAGTTGCTTTGGAGAGCAAGCCCGTGCCGCTGACGGATGAAGAGGTTGCAGTGGCTGCTGCGGTGCCTGTGTCGACGGACAAGGCAGCGGTGTCGTCCGCCACGGCCGATGGATTGAAACATTGACGCAATTTTTTTTGGGAACTCCCAAAAAATGCGCTACAATTCATTCCATCGCAGCAAACGTTGTACAATGTAAGGCTTCGGTAAATGCGGGAATAGCTCAGTTGGTAGAGCGCAACCTTGCCAAGGTTGAGGTCGAGAGTTCGAGACTCTTTTCCCGCTCCAATTTCCACAAAAAGGGAAGCAATTGCTTCCCTTTTTTGTCAGAGGAATGAGAGTTCCTGGCGCGGTAGCAAAGCGGTTATGCCCCGGATTGCAAATCCGGTTAGTCCGGTTCGACTCCGGACCGCGCCTCCAGATATGGTCTGCAGCAGTGAAGCGATCAAAGCCTCTGGGCCGAGACGCTTGCAGGGATCGTGTCGATGGATGGTAGTTGGATGGAAATTTTTTGGCTTGCAATCGAATACGGCCAAAAATAGTTATATAATTTGAGGCTTGCTGATAAGCACTAACGGAAACGTTAGGAAAATCAGAAAATGCGGGAATAGCTCAGTTGGTAGAGCGCAACCTTGCCAAGGTTGAGGTCGAGAGTTCGAGACTCTTTTCCCGCTCCATATTTGAAAAGGGAAGCTTAGGCTTCCCTTTTTTCTTGGTGGTTCGGAGCGTGCTGTTGTCAAACTGCGGCCCCGACCAGAGATGCGACAGGGCATTGCGCGCACGCGCTGCCCGGGTTACGCTGCAACGCAGGTATGCGCTCAGCAGCCGGCGCCCCGATGGTGAAATTGGTAGACACTGCGGACTTAAAATCCGCCGCTTTCCTGAAAAGGGGCGTGCCGGTTCGACCCCGGCTCGGGGCACCACTACGATTCAATCATGTCAAGTTACAACGCTCCCTTCGAAATCCACGTCCACGGACAGGTTCTCTTGCGTGCTGATGTCAGTTTTGACCAGCTCCAGGAGGCGCTCAAACCCCTGTGGAAGTACGCTGGAGCCCGTTCGCTGGCCGATGGCGCGGCCAGTGCTTATGAGGAAGAACCTGGCATCAAGTACGACGCGCAGGAGCACTTGCTGCAGATGTGCTGGACGGTACGGGGTGACGAGGATTTCCGCCAGTCGCTCGACGAGATGTGCATGAGCCTCAATGAGCTGGCGGAGCAAGGCGCGGCCATCGAGGTCACCTTCTACGACACCGACTTTGATGAAGACGAAGAAGAGCAGGGCGCCGAGTCGCGCGATGACTTCGTGACGCTTTTCGTCGGCCCCACGCCCGCTGCCATCATGCAGGTGCAGCGTGATCTGCTGGTGCAAGACGTGGTGAACATGATGGAGCGCCACTTTGATGGCGCCGAGTTAGGGGGCGTGGTCGCAGAGATCGACAAGCTGTTCAGCCAGCGCTTTGATGCCCTGGTGAACTCCCTGGAGATCGGCAAGCCCCCGCGTGGCCCCGGCGGCCCAGGTGGTGGTCACGGCGGTGGCGGTGGCCGTCGTCCGCGTCACTTGCACTGACTTGCGTGGGCGTGCTGCGCTGAGTGGTGGTGCGCGCCATTCCGCGCATCGCCCTCCGATATCTCCCAGGCATTGGGTCAATTCTCCGAACGCTTCGATGCCTCTGTGTGGTCGCGCCACTCCATGCCCTGCGCGTCGCTGCCTTGTTGCCCATGAGCACTGATCTTCCGTATCTGCGTTCTTACCCCGCTTCGTTGCAAGACCAGGCGCGCGATCTGCTGGCACAGGGAAAGCTCGGGGCGGTTCTGCAGCGCAAGTATCCGCAGGCGCACGCCGTGCGCAGCGACAGGGCGCTCTACGACTATGCGCAGGAGCTCAAGGCACGCTACCTGCGCAATGCGGGTACGGTCAACAAGGTGCTGTTCGACAACAAGATCCACGTGGTGCGCCACGCGCTGGGCTTGCACACGGCGGTGTCGCGTGTGCAGGGCAACCGGCTGGCCGCCAAGCATGAGATTCGCATTGCCGCGATGTTCAAGCAGGCGCCCGAAGAGTTCCTGCGCATGATCGTTGTCCACGAGCTGGCCCATCTGCGCGAGAAGGACCACGACAAAGCCTTCTACCAGCTCTGCACCCATATGGAGCCGCAGTACCACCAGTACGAGTTCGATCTGCGCCTGTACCTCACCCATGTGGAGCAGGCAGGCACCCGGCTCTGGGGCAGCGACGCGTCCTGAAGACTCAGAGCCGTCACACCCAGTTGCTTCATAAATGATAGCGACTGGCACATATGGATCATGCACCAGAAGCAGATAGAGGCTGAATCAGGGAACTGAAACGCTCTGGCACTGGCTGGGGGGCAGGTCCAGCCACCGCTGGGCTGCTGCCTCCAGCATGGACACCGGCCCCGTGGTGAGCAATTGCACCGATGGGTTGCTTTGGAGGGGCGAAGGTTGATTGCATGGTTTGGATGGCTCGGGCACAGCGAGCAGACCTGCGGTCTCCAGCCGCCGCCGCGTCTGGCGCGCCACGGGCTCTCCAGTCTCAATGAACTGGACGTCAGGCCCCACCAGTGCGCGCAACTCGTGGGCCACAAAGATGTAGTGGGTGCAGCCCAGCACCAGGGTGTCCATCTGCCCAGGGCCTGTACCAAAACTGCCCATCGCCTGAAGATAACGTTCGCACAGTGCGCCAGTCTCCGTGGCACCGACAGGACTGCCGGGGGCGGCGGGTGGCAGTGCCACGCTTCGCTCGATGGCGTGCGCAAGACCATCGCAGGGCTGGACTACAAAGTGGGCTTGATCGGCCAGTGACGCCATGAGCTTGCCGAACTTGGCGCTGGTCAATGTGCCACGGGTGCCGATGACACCCACATGCCCTGTTTCTGTCACTGCAAGAGCGGGCTTGACGGCTGGCTCCAGCCCCACGAGGGGCAACTCCGGGTGGCTGCTTCGCACCTCATGAATGGCAGCCGCGGTGGCCGTGTTACACGCCACCACCAGGGCCTTGATGTGATGCTGCTCGCACAGGTACTGGGTGATGGCATGGGTGCGGGCGGCCACATAGGCGTCGCCACGCTCACCGTAGGGGGCGTTGCCGCTGTCGGCCAGGTACACGAAGCGCTCGTGGGGCATGGCGGCCAACAGGGCGCGCAGCACGCTCAGCCCCCCGACGCCGCTGTCAAATACACCGATAGGAGAAGAGGCCGACTGCATCAGGGAGCCCATGGTTGGACAAAAGGCTGGATTGTAGGAAAACCGCAGTTCCAGGCTGTATGCGCTGCGTTCTGTTACGGAGTGGGTCAAAACTCTGGCTGTGCAATCAAGGCCGGGGCTGGGCGATGACCGGCGACGCCATGGAGCACGGGGGGCGGATCGACTAGCGTGCGGGTGCTTTGGCCTTGCCGTTGCCAATGGGCGTTGCTTCTGCGACCTTCGGGTGCGACAGCAGGTAGTAGCGTTTGACCACGGCCTTTTGACCCTCTTGGCCCTCGGCGACCAGCTCGCTGCCGATGCTCACCAGCACGCCGGTGGCCTGGTTGAGTTGCGCGGCAAACGCGCACAGATACCAGACAGCCTCTTCGCTCGCCAATTGCGCGGTATCCGTCTGCAGGATGTCGATGCCATGCTCGCGCCCATACAGGCGCGTGAGCGCGCTGCCCGTGGCGAACGATTGGCGCTTCGGGTCTTTCAGGTCAGGCACGCGTTCAACGGCCTCCCATGCCCAGCGCCGGCTTTCGGGCCACCACGTGCCCAGCAGCTCCGCATCGAACACCGTGCGCTTGCCGCCACGGAGCACGGTGAAGGTCTTGTGGAAAAAGTCCAGCGTGCGCAGTTGGCTGCCTGCCAGGTGCTGGCTGTTCAGCAGCTGTTGGCGTTCGTATGGGATGCGAGGCTGGCGTCCAGCAGCGCTGCGTCGCGGGCAGGCAGTGCACCGCCAAAGGCGGTCTGTGCGTCGCGCTGCGGAACCATGGGCGGGTTGGCACTGGCCGCCAGGGGCAGGGCGCCGATCAGCGTGGTCAGCAGCAGGGCGTAGAGGGGCTGTCGAAGGGTCTGTGCAAACCCGTGGTTCAAAAGCATGGTGGGGGCGGCAAACGCCGAAGAAGAGGAGTCGGGTCGAGCCCGTATTTTTGCCGAACCGGATGCGGGGGTGTGCGTCGGGGCGGCCACAAAAAAACCGCCCGAAGGCGGTTCCTTGTCATTGCACCTTGTGTTGCGGCAGGCACCTTGCGGTGCCCTGCCACACCAACGCGCATCAGGCGGCGGCGACGCCGATGCCCTTGAACTCGCCCGAGGCGATGCGCTTTTGCCACTCGGCCGGGCCCGTGATGTGGGCGCTGGTGCCACCGGCGTCCACGGCCACGGTCACGGGCATGTCCACCACGTCGAACTCGTAGATGGCTTCCATGCCCAGGTCTTCAAAGCCCACGACCTTGGCGGTCTTGATGGCCTTGGAGACCAGGTAGGCGGCGCCGCCCACGGCCATCAGGTAGGCGCTCTGGTGCTTCTTGATGGCCTCGATGGCGACCGGGCCGCGCTCGGCCTTGCCCACCATGGCGATCAGCCCGGTCTGGGCCAGCATCATCTCGGTGAAGCCGTCCATGCGCGTGGCGGTGGTGGGGCCTGCAGGGCCCACGGCCTCGCCCTTGACGGGGTCCACAGGGCCCACGTAGTAGATGACGCGGTTGGTGAAGTCCACAGGCAGTTTCTCGCCCTTGGCCAGCATGTCCTGGATGCGCTTGTGCGCAGCATCGCGGCCGGTCAGCATCTTGCCGTTGAGCAGCAGCGTGTCGCCGGGCTTCCAGCTGGCCACTTCTTCCTTGGTCAGGGTGTCGAGGTTGACCTTCTTGCTCTTGTTGTAGTCGGGCGCCCAGTTCACGTTGGGCCACAGGTCCAGGCTGGGGGGCGTGAGGTACACGGGGCCCGAGCCGTCCATGACGAAGTGCGCGTGGCGTGTGGCGGCGCAGTTGGGGATCATCGCAATCGGCTTGCTGGCTGCGTGTGTGGGGTACATCTTGATCTTGACGTCCAGCACCGTGGTCAGGCCGCCCAGGCCTTGCGCGCCAATGCCCAGCGCGTTGACCTTTTCAAACAGCTCCAGGCGCAGCTCTTCGACCTTGTCGAGCGCGGGGCCGCCGGTCTTGGCGGCTTCGGCCTTGGCCTGCAGTTCGTACATGTCCAGGTCGTCCATCAGGCTTTCCTTGGCCATGAGCACGGCCTTTTCGGCCGTACCGCCAATGCCGATGCCCAGCATGCCGGGCGGGCACCAGCCAGCGCCCATGGTGGGCACGGTCTTGAGCACCCAGTCCACCACGTTGTCGCCGGGGTTGAGCATGTACATCTTGGACTTGTTCTCCGAGCCGCCGCCCTTGGCCGCCACGGTGATGTCCACGGTGTTGCCGGGCACGATCTCGGTGAAGATCACGGCAGGGGTGTTGTCCTTGGTGTTCTTGCGGGCGAACTGCGGATCGGCCACGACCGAGGCGCGCAGCGTGTTGTCGGGGTGGTTGTAGCCCCGGCGCACGCCTTCGTTGATGGCGTCGTCCAGGCTGCCGCTGAAGCCTTCCCACCGCACGTCCATGCCCACTTTCAGGAACACGTTGACGATGCCGGTGTCCTGGCAGATGGGGCGCTGGCCGGTGGCGCTCATCTTGCTGTTGGTCAGGATCTGGGCGATCGCATCCTTGGCCGCCGGACTCTTCTCGCGCTCGTAGGCGCGGGCCAGGTGGGCGATGTAGTCGGTGGGGTGGTAGTAGCTGATGTACTGCAGTGCGCCGGCAATGGATTCGATCAGGTCTTCTTGGCGAATGGTCGTCGTGGTCATGGCGGTGGGGGTTTTAGGGAAAACGCGAACCCCGAATTATCTCCCGGCGGGCTTGCGCGGGCCTGTCAGGGGCGATGGGGGGTGGTAGCGCGCCATGGCCTTCGGTGGGTATGCTGCGGGCTGGTGTTTCATTCATTCCCATCCGCTCACCGAGCGCGCAAGGCCCCACCGTGAAGACCTCTACCCCCGACGCGACCGCATACCGTACCGAAAAAGACACCTTCGGCCCCATCGATGTGCCTGCCCAGCGCCTGTGGGGGGCGCAGACACAGCGCTCGCTGCACCACTTCGCCATCTCGGGCGAGCGCATGGCGCCGGAGCTGATCCGGGCGCTGGCCCAGGTCAAGCGGGCCAGCGCCTATGTGAACAACGCGTTGGGCCTGCTCGATGCGGCCAAGACCACGGCCATCGTGGCGGCAGCAGACGAGGTGATCGAAGGTGGTCACCTGCAGGAGTTTCCGCTGGTGGTGTGGCAGACCGGATCGGGCACGCAGACCAACATGAACATGAACGAGGTGCTGGCCAACCGGGCGAGCGAGCTGCTGGGTGGCCCGCGCGGCGAAGCGCGCCTGGTGCATCCCAACGACGAGGTGAACAAGAGCCAGTCGAGCAACGACGTGTTCCCCACCGCCATGCACCTCGCGGCAGTGGACGCGCTGATGCACCGCCTGCTGCCCGCGCTGCACGGCCTGCGCACCACGCTGGCGGCCAAGGCGAAGGCGTTCGACAGCATCGTGAAGATTGGGCGCACCCACCTGCAGGACGCCACGCCCCTCACGCTCGGCCAGGAGATCTCGGGCTGGGTGGCGCAGCTGCAGCATGGCGAGCAGCATGTGCGCGCCGCGCTGCCCCACCTGGGCGAGCTGGCCTTGGGTGGCACGGCGGTGGGCACGGGGCTCAATGCGCCTGCCGGTTATGCGCAGGCAGTGGCCAAGGAGCTGGCCGACCTGACCGGCCTGCCGTTGGTCACCGCCCCCAACAAGTTCGAGGCCCTGGCCAGTTGTGATGCGCTGGTGCATGCCCATGGCGCGCTCAAGACCCTGGCGGCCAGCCTGATGAAGATTGCCAACGACGTGCGCTGGCTGGCCAGCGGCCCGCGCAGCGGGTTGGGCGAGATCACCATCCCCGAGAACGAGCCGGGCTCGTCCATCATGCCGGGCAAGGTCAACCCCACGCAGTGCGAGGCGCTGACCATGCTGTGCGCGCAGGTGCTGGGCAACGACGTGGCCATCAACATCGGCGGGGCCTCGGGCAACTTCGAGCTGAACGTGTTCCGCCCGATGGTGATCCACAACTTCTTGCAGAGCGTGCGCTTGCTGGCCGATGGCATGGCCAGCTTCAACGAGCACTGCGCCGTGGGCATAGAGCCCAACCAGGCGCGCATCAACGACCTGGTGGAGCAGTCGCTGATGCTGGTGACGGCACTCAACCCCCACATCGGCTACGACAAGGCGGCCTTCATCGCCAAGAAGGCGCACAAGGAGGGCACCAGCCTGCGCGCCGCCGCCGTGGCCTCGGGCCATGTGACGGGCGAGCAGTTTGACCAGTGGGTTGTGCCTGCGCAGATGGTGGGGCGCTAAGTCTGCAGGGCTGTTTGGTGGGGCTATCGTGGCGTTTTTGAGCCAAATGCACCGGTAGCGCTAGTGCTACATGCCTGAGTAGCTATTGAATTGATAGTGTTCGGACCCAGGGGGGCGCTGGCAGCCTGCCTGTCAGGCCGCTGGCGGGCCCTCGTGGTTCGGGTCCAGCGCAAAGCCTATGCCATACACCGAGCGGATCCAGTCGCTGCCGTCCGTGCTGGCGGCTTTGAGCTTCTTGCGCAGGTTCTTGATGTGGCTGTCGATGGCGCGCTCGTTCACGTCCAGCGTGTCGTCGTAGGCCTGGTCGAGCAGCTGGGCGCGCGAGAAGATGCGGCCCCGCTGGCGCGCCAGCACCTGCAGCAGCTTGAACTCGCGCCGCGTGAGGCCCAGCGGCGTGCCATGCAGCGTGGCCTGCCAGTGCGACTCGTCCAGCATCAAGGCGGCAAGCGGGGTGCTGGCGGAGGAAACCTCCTGCGCTGCAGCGGTGCGGCGCAGCACGGCCTTGACCCGGGCCACCACCTCGCGCGGCGAAAACGGCTTGCAGATGTAGTCGTCCGCGCCCAGCTCCAGCCCGATGAGGCGGTCCACCTCTTCCACCCTGGCGGTGAGCATGATGATGGGGTGCTGCGTGTGGCGCCGCGCCTGGCGCAATATCTCCAGCCCGTCGATGCCGGGCAGCATGATGTCCAGCAGCGTGAGGTCGGGCGGCGTGGTAAGCATGCTCGCCAGCGCGGCGCGGCCCTCGGCCTGGTACTCCACCGCATAGCCCGCGTGGCGCAGGTAATCCACCACGATGGCGGCGATGTCGGGTTCGTCTTCGACGACAAGGATGCGTGGGCTCATGGTGCCGGGTTGTCCAGAAGGGGCAAGTTCAGTGTGATGCGCAGCCCGCCCAGGGGCGATGCCTCGGCCGTCAGCGTGCCGCCGTGGGCAAGCACGATGGCGCGGCAGATCGCCAGGCCCAGGCCTGATCCGCCGTGGTCGCGGTTGCGCGAGGTTTCAGCGCGGTACAGGCGCTCAAAGATACGGGGCAGCTCGTGCGCGGGCACGCCGGGCGCGCTGTCGTCCAGCTGCACCTGCAGCTGGGGGGCTCCATCGGCCGGTGGCAGCAGGCGCGCCGCAATGCGCAGCAGGCCGCCCGCGTCGGTGTAGCGCAGGCTGTTTTCCAGCAGGTTCAAAAACACCTGGTGCAGCTGCTGCGCGTCGCCGCGCACCAGGGGGGCCGGCTGGGCGGCGCCTTGTGCGGCCAGGGCATCCAGGCCGCTGGTGTCCACATCGATGCCCGCCTGCGCCAGGCGGGGGCGCATGGAGGCCAGCGCTTCGTTCAGCAGCGACAGCGGGTGCACGGGCACCTGGGCCGAGGGTGCGCTGGTGCCCACTGCATCCAGGCTGGCGCGCAGGTCGCCCACCAGCTGGATCAGGCGCATCACCTGCCGGTGCAGGCGCAGCGCGGTCTTGTCGTCAAAGGGGCGGATGCCGTCCTGCACAGCCTCGATCTCGGCGCGCATGGCGGCCAGGGGCGTGCGCAGCTCGTGGGCCACGTCGCCCAGCCATTGGCGGCGGCTGGCTTCGATGCTGCCCAGCTGTTCGGCCATGGTGTTGAAGGTTCGGGCCAGCTGGGCCAGTTCGTCATTGCCGTGCACGGGCACGCGGGTGTGCAGGTGACCCTGCGCAATGCCGCGTGCGCCGGTGGCCAGGGCCTCGACCGGCGCCAGCCAGCGCCGTGCCAGCCAGCCCGACAGGACCAGCGCCAGGGCCAGGCCGACCAGGCCTGTCCACGCCACAAAGCCCAGGTGCTGGGCCAGAAAGGCCTGGTCGGCCTCGCTGCGCACGCCCTGCGGGGGCGCCAGCACCAGGTGCCCGATGGTCTGGCCACCGGCGCCACGCAACGCCAGGCGTGCGCCCCCCGGCTGGGGCGGTGTGCCTGCGACCAGCTGATCTTGTGCATCGAGCAGGCCCAGGCGGGGGTAGATGTCATCCGGGTGGCGCTGGGGTGGCGCTGGGCCCCGGTCCAGGGGCCGCAGGTCGCCGGGTGGAGGTGGGGGCGGGCTGTTGCCAAGGTCAGCGCCACGGCCACTGTCACTGGCATTGGAAGCAGGGGCGGCGGCCGTGCCAGGAGGCTCCGACGGGAGGCCGGGCGGCGAGCCGCTGGGGGGGCGGGCGCCACTCGGCCCGCGTGGACCGCCGCCCGGGTGGGTCAGCCGTCCCCACAGGGACGACTGCCCACGCAGGCTGTCCCAGCCGCCTGCCTGGGTGTGGTGGGCCTGCAGGCGCTCGGCCAGCCAGTCCATGCGGGCCAGCTCGATCTCGGCCACATACGGCCCCAGGCCCCGCTGCAGGCCCAGGCGCGAGAACCCCACAAAGATCAGCAACAGCGCCAGCAGCAGGGCGGCCAGGGCGATGAAGGCTTTGCGGTGCAGCGTCAGATGGGGCACGGGGACGAGGGAGCGCAGGGGCGGCATGGTGGGTCAGCGGGCGGGGGGCGGGCCACCTGCGCCGGGGCCACCAGGCCCGCCAGCGGGCATGGCCACCAGGGTGCCGTCCATTGTGCGGCAAGTGCCTGCGAGGCTCTTGCCGTCGGGCATGGTCAGCGTGACGGAGGCACCTTCGGTCTTGCCCTTGCAGGCGGCGTAGGCCTCAGGTGGCGGGGCGGGCGGCGTGCCGCGGGATGGCTGGGCGTGGCTGGGGAACGCTGCGGCGATGGATGCCAGGGCCAGTGCGGCAAAAAGGGGGTGGATCTTGAACATCGGGCGTCTTTCTGGAGATCGAAACAACAGGGTGAATGGAAGAAACGAGGGGCTCAGACCGCGATCGAAATCGTGATGCTGGCCGAGTAGCCGCCACCGGTGTTGGCCTGCATGGTGGTCATCTCCAGCGTGGTGCCATCGCTGAAGACGTTGTCCGTGGCAAACGACATGGAGGCCAGGTTGCGCACGCTGGCGCTGTAGCCCGAATTGCTGCTGTAGATACTGCTGAGCAGTGCGGTGGGGAACGCCAGTTGCGTGGTCTTGATCTTGTTGGCGGCCTTGGTGGCCGATGCCAGCGAGGGGTAGATCTCCAGGTGCATGTGCGGCATGCGGCCCGCATAGCAGCCCGGAACGATGGTGGTGAAGGTCACGGTGCCGTTGGCGTCCGTGGCCTGTACGCCGCGCAGGTAGTTGTCGGCGATGTTGTTGGAGGTGTAGACCGAGTAGTTGCCGTCTTGCGTGCAGTGCCACAGGTAGATGGCGTAGCCCGACAGCGCCGCGCAGCTGGCGCTGGTGTTCGTCAGCGTGATGGTGATGGACAGCGGCACGCCGCTGACCTGGGTGGACGAACCCACTGAACTGCGGATGTCCGAGCGCACGATGCCGCTGAGCGCGAGCACGTTGTAGGTGTTGTTGCTGGCCGTGGAGCCGTCGGCAGGGTAGGGCCCTGCGGTTTCCTCGGGGACGACGGAGCAGGTGGTGGTTGTGCCGGTGCCTGTTCCGGTGCCAGTGCCCGATCCGGTACCGCTGCCAGTGCCCGATCCGGTACCGCTGCCGGTGCCAGACCCGGAGTCCGTGCTGCTGCCAGAGTCGGTGCTGGTGCTGTCACTGCCGCCGCCGCAGCCCCACAAGGTGGCGACGCCCAGCGAGCCGAGCGCGCTCAATGCAAGGCGGCGGCTGGTGGCGGTGTGTGTGGACCGGGAGGCTGCCGCAGCGGGTGCTTGCGCCGCGGCTGCGGTCGGGGAGAGAGAGGACAGAGGGTGCATGGATTTCTCCTTCGGGTGGGTCTGCACCGCACTGTGCCTACCGATTGAGGAGAAATCTGGGAGCGCCCAGGGCGCTGAATACCGAAGGGTGCTTGCTTCAAATTTGATAGCTGCCAGCGCATACGCAACTAGCGCTACTGGCACTTTTGACTGATATTCTGGTCCCGGGGGCTCCCCCGGCGTTGCCGGGGAGCGTGGGGACCGTCGCCGTGCTCAGTGGCGGTCCGACGAGTGCGACATCAGCCGGTCGGTCAGCGCAATGGCCAGGGCGCTGAGCAGGAACACCACATGGATGATGGTTTGCCACATCAGCACCTTGAGGTCGTAGTTGGCGGCGTTGATGAAGGTCTTGAGCAGGTGGATGGAGCTGATGCCGATGATGGCGGTGGCCAGCTTGACCTTGAGCACCGAGGCGTTCACATGGCTCAGCCACTCGGGCTGGTCGGGGTGGTCTTCGAGGTGCAGGCGCGAGACAAAGGTCTCGTAGCCGCCGACGATCACCATGATCAGCAGGTTGGAGATCATCACCACGTCGATCAGCGCCAGCACCACCAGCATGATGATGGTCTCGTTGAGCGCGGTGACCTGGAAATCACTCTTGTAGCCAATGCTGGACACCAGGCTCTGCAGGGCCGCCGTGTTGCCAAACGCGGCTTCGATCAGGTGCACCAGTTCCACCCAGAAATGGAACACATACACCGCCTGCGCCAGGATCAGGCCCAGATACAGGGGCAGTTGCAGCCACCGGCTGGCGAAGATCATGGAAGGCAGGGGGCGCAGTGGCGCTGGGGGCTTGTGTTGGGGAGAGGACATGGCACTCGCAAAGGGTTGCAGGAGGCGCGATTTTAGGGGGGCAGCATGTCCCTGCGGTGGCAGGTGGGTCTGCGCAGCCGGTGGCCCGGCCTTTGGCGACAGGCGCGCCGCAATGGCGTACTCTGTAAGCTTCGCGCCAGTCAGTGGCCTGTAAGTGCCGCGCCCGACAGTACCGCCCAATTCCAATTCCCATTAGATCCAGGAGACAACACCATGAGTGCGCCCACATCCGCCATCGAGTCCGTGCTGGTTGAGAACCGCGTGTTCCCGCCCTCGGACGCCATCGTCAAAGCCGCGCGCGTGTCCGGCATGGCTGGGTATGACGCACTGTGTGCCGAGGCCGAAAAGGACTTCGAGGGCTTCTGGGCGCGCCAGGCACGCGGCAACCTGCAGTGGACCAAGCCTTTCACCCGCACGCTGGACGAGTCCAACGCGCCGTTCTTCCAGTGGTTCGCCGATGGCGAACTCAATGCCTCGGCCAACTGCCTGGACCGCCACATCGGCACCGCCACCGAGAACAAGACGGCCATCATCTTTGAAGCCGACGATGGCACGGTCACCAAGATCACCTACAAGGAATTGCTGGCCCGCGTGAGCCAGTTTGCCAACGCGCTCAAGGCCCATGGCGTGGCCAAGGGCGACCGCGTGCTGATCTACATGCCCATGACCATTGAGGGCGTGATTGCCATGCAGGCCTGCGCCCGCATTGGCGCCACGCACAGCGTGGTGTTTGGCGGCTTTAGCGCCAAGGCCGTGCACGAGCGCATCATCGATGCCGGTGCGGTGGCCGTCATCACTGCCAACTACCAGATGCGTGGTGGCAAGGAGCTGCCGCTCAAGTCCATCATCGACGAAGCCCTGGCCATGGGCGGCTGCGACACCATCCGCAATGTGTTTGTCTATCAGCGCACAGCCACGGCCTGCAACATGGTGGCCGGGCGCGACAAGACCTTTGCCGAGGCACTGGCGGGGCAAAGCACCGAATGCGCACCCGTGGCCGTGGGCGCCGAGCACCCTTTGTTCATCCTCTATACCAGCGGCTCCACCGGCAAGCCCAAGGGCGTGCAGCACAGCACCGGCGGCTACCTGCTGTGGGCCAAGATGACCATGGACTGGACGTTCGACCTGCGCGCCGACGATGTGTTCTGGTGCACGGCCGACATTGGCTGGATCACGGGCCACACCTACGTCGCCTATGGCCCACTGGCTGCAGGCGCCACGCAGATCATCTTTGAAGGCATTCCCACCTTCCCGAACGCGGGCCGCTTCTGGCAGATGATCGAGCGCCACAAGTGCACCATCTTCTACACCGCCCCCACCGCCATCCGCTCGCTCATCAAGGCGGCCGAAGCCGACGAGGCGGTACACCCCGCGCGCTCCGACCTGTCGAGCCTGCGCATCCTGGGCAGCGTGGGCGAGCCCATCAACCCCGAAGCCTGGATGTGGTACCACAAGAACGTGGGCGGCGAGCGCTGCCCCATCGTGGACACCTTCTGGCAGACCGAAACCGGTGGCCATGTCATCACCCCGCTGCCTGGCGCCACGCCGCTGGTGCCCGGCAGCTGCACGCTGCCTTTGCCCGGCATCACCGCGGCCATCGTGGACGAAATGGGCAACGACGTACCCAACGGCGCCGGTGGCATCCTGGTCATCAAGCGCCCCTGGCCCAGCATGATCCGCACCATCTGGAACGACCCCGAGCGTTTCAAGAAGAGCTACTTCCCCGAAGAACTCAAGGGCTACTACCTGGCAGGCGACGGGGCGGTGCGCAGTGCCGACCGGGGCTACTTCCGCATCACCGGCCGCATCGACGATGTACTCAACGTGTCGGGCCACCGCATGGGCACGATGGAAATTGAATCGGCCTTGGTGGCGAAGACCGACCTGGTGGCCGAGGCCGCCGTGGTGGGCCGCCCTGACGACGTGACCGGTGAGGCCATCTGTGCGTTTGTGGTGCTCAAGCGCTCGCGCCCCACCGGCGAGGAAGCCAAGCAGATCGCCAACGAACTGCGCAACTGGGTGGCCAAGGAGATTGGCCCCATTGCCAAGCCGAAGGACATCCGCTTTGGCGACAACCTGCCCAAGACCCGCAGCGGCAAGATCATGCGCCGCCTGCTGCGCAGCATTGCCAAGGGCGAGGCCATCACCCAGGACACCAGCACGCTGGAGAATCCGGCAATTCTGGATCAGTTGGCCCAGACCAACTGATCAAGAAGGCGCCGTGCAACGGCGCCAGCGCGCAGCGCTTGCCGGATTCGGGGACACTCATATCGCGCAGCGATGTGATGTGGCCACAAAACCTTGGTATCTCACCCGCCGCCCCTTGATCGAAGCTGCAAGGCTGATTGATCAAGAAGAGCTCCGCAGGCGCCAACGCGCAGTGCTTGCCGGGTCTGGGGACACTCATATCCCGTAGCGATGTGACGTGGCCACAAAACCCGTTGATCACCCCGGTACGGGATCGAAGCAGCGGGCCCGCTCACCCGGCGGGCCTGCAGCGCGCTTTGTAGGACGTGATCTCCAATCACTCCTGCGCTGGCAGCAATTGCCCGTGTATGCGTTACAACGGCAGCATGGCGTGATCGGCCACCCTGGCCGGACGCTGCTGACCGGAGATTTCCCATGCACTTGCGTTCCATCGTTTTGCTGTTGACGGTGCTGGTGATTGCTGCACTGGCTGCATTGAACTGGCCTGCGCTGGCCGCCCCTTCCCTGGTATCGCTGGGGGTGGTGTCATTTGAAGCGCCGCTCGGGTTGCTCATGCTGGCGCTTACCGCCTTGTTGGGCATCTTCTTCGTGGCCTACGTGTTGTCGCTGCAGGGCTCGGTACTGCTCGAAACCCGCCGCCACACCAAAGAGATGCAGGCACAGCGCGAGCTGGCTGACAAGGCCGAGGCGTCCCGCTTCACGGAACTGCGTACATTCCTTGAAATCCAGCACAGTCAGGCCCATGCGGCGGTTTTGGCGCGGCTGGACCACCTTGAGGCCCGCCTGGCTGCCCGAGCCGAGGAGTCAGACAACACCACCGCGGCCTATGTGGGCCAGCTGGAGCAGCAGCTGCGCTCCCGCAATTCGCTGGTGACCCCCATCGTGTAGCGCCTATCCTGTGGGTGATGTCCTGGAAGGCGCAGGTACGGTCTGCGAACTCAGGGGGAAAACGGGCGTCGTCCGCAGGCATAAAAAAAGCCGCGTCACTGATCGTGCGCGGCTTTTTGCTGGGGCCGGGGCGGTAGAACCCGCGGCCACCACAAGGGCGGCAAATTACTTTTGCGTCAGCACCCAGGCCGCCAGCTTCTTCGCTTCGGCGTCATTCACTTGCGCATTGGCGGGCATGGGTACTGGACCCCACACGCCAGAGCCACCCTTGACGATCTTGGCAGCCAGCTTGTCCACGGCGTCCTTCTGGCCAGCGTATTTGGCTGCCACGTCCTTGTAGGCAGGCCCCACCAGTTTCTTGTCCACTGCGTGGCAAGCCATGCAGTTCTTGGAGGTGGCCAAGGCCAGGTCGGCCATCGCGGGTGCCGCAACCGACAGCGTCAAGGCGAGTGTGATCAGGGAACGCTTCATGGTGGGAATTCCTGTGGTTGAGTTACAGTGCTTTTAATGCGATTGTAGTGACTTGGGTTGACACGCAGTTGTCCCTGGTCAATCCCGCTTTTCGCGGCATTCTTTGGAGAGAGCGATGTATCTGCTGGGTCTGTCCCTTCTCATGCTGGCACTGAAATATTTCGAGATCGGCCCCGTGGCCACGTGGTCTTGGTGGTGGGTGCTGGCACCCTTTGCTGCCACGGCGCTGTGGTGGGCCTGGGCTGATTCCACCGGCTACACCAAGCGCAAGGCCATGGAAAAGATGGATCAGCGCAAGAAGGACCGCATCAACAAACACAAGGAAGCCTTGGGCATTCGCCCACGCAAGCCGCGCTGACACTGGCCCTGGCCCCGCTGCAAGGGGCTCATGGTGGTTTGCGCGATGACTTGTTCTCGTCGTCTATTCAACAAAAAGCCCGCAGTACATGGCGTACTGCGGGCTTTTTGTTGTGAACCGACCACCAGGATAAAGACGTCCGCCGGAGCCTCAACCGTCTTCTCGCCACCCGCCGGTGCGCAGCCTCAGCGCGATCAATAGGCGTCCAGCACGGCTCCTTTGCTCGCGCTGGACGCGTTGAACGCAAACTTGGCTTGCACGCCCCGGGTGTAGCGCGGTGCAGGTGCCGTCCAGGCGGCGCGGCGCTTGGCGATTTCTGCCTCGGGCACGTTCAGCTCCAGCAGCAGCTGGCGTGCGTCGATGGTGATGCTGTCGCCTTCGTTGACGAAAGCAATCGTGCCCCCGGCTGCGGCTTCGGGTGCCACGTGGCCGACCACCATGCCCCAGGTGCCGCCGGAGAAGCGGCCATCGGTGATCAGGCCCACGCTCTCACCCAAGCCTGCGCCGATCAGCGCACCGGTGGGTGCCAGCATTTCTGGCATGCCGGGGCCGCCCTTGGGGCCCAGGTACCGCAACACCATCACGTCACCGGCCTTGATCTTGCCCGCCAGGATGGCTTCGAGTGCGGATTGTTCGTCGTCAAACACGCGGGCCGGGCCGGTGATGACGGGGTTCTTCAAGCCCGTGATCTTTGCCACCGCGCCTTCGGGGCTCAGGTTGCCCTTGAGGATGGCCAGGTGGCCTTGCGCGTACATAGGCTTGTCGATAGGACGAATCACGTCCTGGTCGGCGCGGGGCTCGTCCGGCACGTCCTTCAGCACCTCGGCAATCGTCTTGCCTTCGATGGTGAGGCAGTCGCCATGCAGCAGGCCTGCGTTCAGCAAGATCTTCATGACCTGAGGGATGCCCCCTGCACGGTGCAGATCCACCGCCAGGTATTTGCCGCTGGGCTTGAGGTCGCACAGCACGGGGGTCTTCACGCGCACGCGCTCGAAGTCGTCGATGCTCCACTCCACGCCTGCCGCATGGGCAATCGCCAGGAAGTGCAGCACCGCGTTGGTCGAGCCGCCCGTGGCCATGATCACAGCCACGGCGTTCTCGATGGATTTACGGGTCACGATGTCGCGCGGCTTGATGTCCTTCTTGATGGCCTCGATCAGCACCTTGGCCGACTCCTTGGCCGAGTTCATCTTCTCGTCGTGCGGGTTGGCCATGGTGGATGAATAGGGCAGGCTGATGCCCAGGGCCTCGAACGCGCTGCTCATGGTGTTGGCGGTGTACATGCCGCCGCACGAGCCCGTGCCCGGGATGGCGCGTTTCTCGATTTCCTTCAGGTCAAAGTCGCTGAGCTTGCCCGCAGCGTTCTCGCCCACGGCCTCGAACACGCTCACGATGTTCAGGTCCTTGCCCTGGTAGTGGCCGGGCAGGATGGTGCCGCCATACACATAGATGGCGGGTACGTTGGCGCGCAGCATGCCCATCAGGCCGCCGGGCATGTTCTTGTCGCATCCGCCGACCACCAGCACACCGTCCATCCACTGACCGCCCACGCAGGTCTCGATGCAGTCGCTGATGACTTCACGGCTCACCAGGCTGTACTTCATGCCTTCGGTGCCCATGGCCATGCCGTCGCTGATGGTGGGGGTGCCGAACACCTGGGCGTTGCCACCCGCTTCCTCGATGCCAGCGATGGCCGCGTCGGCCAGCTTTTGCAGGCCGCTGTTGCAGGGCGTGATGGTGCTGTGGCCATTGGCCACGCCCACCATGGGTTTCACGAAGTCGCCTTCCTCATACCCCATGGCGTAGTACATGGAGCGGTTGGGCGCACGCGACTTGCCCTGGGTGATATTGGCGCTGCGGCGGTTGATGGGCGCGGAGGGCTTGCTGGAGTCGGTCATCGTGGGGCGTCCTGGTCTCGGGGTTGGGGGCTGGAGCGGAATGGATCATTCTGCCAGCGCCGTCGCAGCGCGTGGGGGCTGCCCCCGCAATCCCCAACGCCACCGCCCCGGGCGGGCCGGTGGGGCTGGGCGATAATTGACAGGTTTGCCCCCGGCACGGCTCAAGAGGTTGTCTGCACGGGCGCGCGAGGGGCCTTTATGAGTCCGGCCCGCTTCCCTTCCAGCGATTTATCAGAAGCCAGCACGATGCCCATCTACCGTTCCAAAACCTCCACCGCCGGTCGCAACATGGCAGGCGCGCGTTCCCTGTGGCGCGCCACCGGCATGAAAGACGATGACTTCAGCAAGCCGATCATCGCGGTGGTCAATTCGTTCACCCAGTTCGTGCCCGGCCACGTGCACCTGAAGGACCTGGGCCAGCTGGTGGCCCGCGAGATCGAAGCCGCTGGGGGCGTGGCCAAGGAGTTCAACACCATTGCCGTGGACGACGGCATCGCCATGGGCCACGACGGCATGCTGTACTCGCTGCCCAGCCGCGACATCATTGCCGACTCGGTCGAATACATGGTCAACGCGCACTGCGCCGATGCCATGGTCTGCATTTCCAACTGCGACAAGATCACCCCCGGCATGCTGATGGCCGCCATGCGCCTGAACATCCCGGTGATCTTCGTTTCGGGTGGCCCCATGGAAGCGGGCAAGACCCGCCTGGCCAACCCGGTCACCAAGGTCATGGAGTTCAAGAAGCTCGACCTGGTGGACGCGATGGTGATTGCCGCCGACACCAACTACTCCGACGCCGATGTGGCCGAGGTCGAGCGCTCGGCCTGCCCCACCTGCGGTTCGTGCTCGGGCATGTTCACCGCCAACTCCATGAACTGCCTGACCGAGGCGCTGGGCCTGTCGCTGCCCGGCAACGGCACGGTGGTGGCCACCCACGCCGACCGCGAGCAGCTCTTCAAGCGCGCAGGCCGCCGCATCGTGGACCTGGCCAAGCAGTACTACGAGCTGGACGACGAACGCGTGCTGCCCCGCTCGGTGGGCTTCAAGGCGTTTGAAAACGCCATGACGCTGGACATTGCCATGGGCGGCTCCACCAATACCATCCTGCACCTGCTGGCGATTGCCAAAGAGGCCGAGATCCCCTTCACCATGGCCGACATCGACCGCCTTTCGCGCGTGGTGCCGCAGCTGTGCAAGGTGGCGCCCAACACCAACAAGTACCACCTCGAAGACGTGCACCGCGCAGGCGGCATCATGGCCATCCTGGGCGAGCTGGACCGTGCGGGCAAGCTGCACACCGATGTGCCCACCGTGCACACCGCCACACTGAAGGAGGCGCTGGACCAGTGGGACATCGTGCGCACGCAGGACGACGCCGTGCGCACCTTCTACATGGCGGGCCCCGCAGGCATCCCCACCCAGGTGGCGTTCAGCCAGAACACGCGCTGGCCCAGCCTGGACCTGGACCGCGCCGAGGGCTGCATCCGCTCGTACGACCACGCCTTCAGCAAAGAGGGCGGCCTGGCCGTGCTGACCGGCAACATTGCGGTGGACGGCTGCGTGGTCAAGTCGGCCGGTGTGGACGAAAGCATCCTGGTGTTTGAGGGTACGGCCCATGTCACCGAGTCGCAGGACGAGGCCGTGGCCAACATCCTGGCCGACAAGGTCAAGGCCGGTGACGTGGTCATCGTGCGCTATGAGGGCCCCAAGGGCGGCCCCGGCATGCAGGAAATGCTCTACCCCACCAGCTACATCAAGTCCAAGGGCCTGGGCAAGGCCTGCGCGCTGCTGACGGACGGGCGCTTCTCGGGTGGCACTTCGGGCCTGTCGATTGGCCACTGCTCGCCGGAAGCCGCTGCGGGCGGTGCCATCGGACTGGTGCAGAACGGCGACCGCATCCGCATCGACATCCCCAACCGCACGATCAACGTGCTGGTGAGCGATGAAGAGCTGGCCCGCCGCCGCGAAGCACAGAACGCCAAAGGCTGGAAGCCTGCGCAGCCACGCCCGCGCAAGGTGTCGGCCGCGCTCAAGGCTTATGCCAAGCTGGTGATGTCTGCCGACAAGGGCGCCGTGCGCGATTTGTCGCTGCTGGACGACTGAGGGGCAGCCTTGCAGGGCCAAGAGCCCTGCTGCCGCTTAGAAGCCGCGCCCTTAGGGCGCGGCTTTTTTATGGATGCTCTACTTTTGATAGCTGTCAGCGCATGATGGACTAGCGCTTCCTCGGCTTTTTATTCAAAAAAGGGTTGTGTGGGTCCAACTGATCGTTCTGGCGCGGCAGCGGCCACCCGGTGGTCTTGCCCGAGGCAGTAGGCCCTGACTGCGGGGTCATCCCCAGCGCGGGCACAATACCCGCCACCATGTTGACCTATCCCCACATCGACCCCGTCGCCCTGCAGATCGGCCCACTGGCTGTGCACTGGTATGGCCTGACCTATCTTGCGGCCTTTGGCCTGTTCATGCTGCTGGGCATCCGGCGCTTGCGGCACCCGCCCTTTGCCTCCATCACGGGGCCCGGCGCCTGGACGCGTAAGGATGTGGAAGACATCCTCTTTTTGGGGGTGGCTGGCGTGGTCATTGGCGGGCGGCTGGGCTACTGCCTGTTCTACAAGCCGGGCTACTACCTGAGCCACCCGCTGGAAATTTTTGCCGTGTGGCAGGGCGGCATGGCCTTCCATGGCGGGCTGCTGGGTGTGGTGGTTTCGATGCTGTGGTTTGCCCATTCGCGTCAGCGCCCCTGGCTGCAGGTGGCTGATTTTGTGGCGCCCTGCGTGCCCACGGGGTTGGCGGCAGGGCGGGTAGGCAACTTCATCAACGGCGAACTGTGGGGTCGCTTTGCCAGCCCCGATCTGCCCTGGGGCATGGTGTTTGCGCACAGCGGCTCCATGCAGCCGCGCCACCCTTCGCAGGTCTACCAGTTCCTGATGGAAGGATTGCTGCTGTTCATCCTGCTGTGGCTGTATGCCCGCAAGGAGCGTCGCCCTGGCCAGGTGGCTGCCGCTTTCCTGTTTGGCTACGGTGTGTTCCGCTTCATTGCCGAATATTTCCGCGAGCCCGACGCCTTCCTGGGCATCCTGTCGCTGGGCATGAGCATGGGACAGTGGCTGTGTGTGCCCATGGTCGTGGGTGGCGCAGTGATGTGGGTGTGGGCACAGCGGCAGCCGATGGGGGCGTTGGTTTCAAGGTAAAACGGGCGATAGCGCCGGTGTTTCATGCCCGAGCAGCTATCAAATTGGTAGTGATTGGACCGAGTGGCGGGTAAGCAGGCGGTCAATGCCGCGCATCACCCCGCCGCGCCATCGTCCACAGGGCGGCCCCCACGATGAGTGCACCGCCCACCCAGCCCGTGACGCTGAGCTGCTCTCCCAGCCAGAACACCGCAAACAGCGCGCCAAAGGCGGGCTCGCTGCTGGTCAGCAAGCCCACCCGCGTGGGCGAGCTGTGGCGCAGCGCCCAGTTCTGGGCCACAAAGGCAAACACCGTGCAGCCCGCCACCAGGTAGACGCAGGCCCACCAGAAAGCGCTGGCTTGGGTGAGCGACGGCAGCGGGGGCAGCTTGCCCGGCAAAGCCAGCGCCAGCAGCAGGCAGCCCACCCCGATCACGCCCGACTGCACCGCCGTGAGGGCCAGCACGGGTGCGTTGCGGCGACGGGTGAGCCGCGTGGTCTGGCACACGGTGATGGCACGCAGCACGGCGGCCGCCAGCATCAGGGCGTCGCCCCAACCCCACTGGCCGGTGTACCCCCCGCTGAGCAGGGCTGCGCCGAGCAGGGAGACGGCGGCAAAACCAAACATCACACGCTCGGGCCGCTGGCGCAGCAGCCACCACTCGGCAAACGGTGTGAACACCACGCACAGACTGATCAAAAACGCGGCATTGCTGGCCTGCGTGAGCGCCAGGCCAAAGGTCTCGCACAGAAAGATGCCCAGCATCAGCCCACCCAGCGGCAGACCGGCCACCAGCGCGTCGCGCCGCTCGGGCGCAGTGGCGCGCAGCAGGGCCGGGAGCAGCACCACAAAGGTCAGGAGGAAGCGCACGGCCAAAAAACCCAGCGCCGGGTAGAACACCAGGGCCCCCTTGGCCACGCCATAGCTGGTGCCCCACACCACGGCGACCAGCAGCAAGGCCAGGTCAGAAAGGCGCGGGGCCAGCGGGGAAGGGGCGGACAGGGGCAGGGTGTGTGACATGGGACGCAGATTGGGGTGGAGGCAGGGGGGGCGCCGCGCGTGGCGACGATGGGCTGGGGAAATTATCAATTTGCGTCCATGCATTGATAATCGCCGTCAAAGAACTGCACTTGTTCCTCATGCGCATCAATCAACCCCTGGACAGTCTCCCCGACATGGCGGTGTTTGCGCGTGTGGTGGATGCGGGCAGCTTCTCGGCCGCCGCGCGGCAGCTGGGCATCACCCCGTCGGCGGTCAGCCGCCAGGTGGCTCGGCTGGAAGGGGCGCTGCGCGTGCGCCTGCTGGAGCGCACCACCCGCAAGCTGCGGCTGACCGATGCGGGCACGGCGGTCTACAGCCGCTGCCAGGACATGGTGTCTGCCGCGCGCGAGGTGTGGGCGCTGAGCGACACCCACTCTGCCTCGCCATCGGGGATGGTGCGCATGAGCATGGCCAAGGCGGTGGGGCGCCAACTCGTTCACCCCCTGGTGCTGCCGTTTTTGCAGAAATACCCCGAGGTCGATGTGCAACTGCTCATCACCGACCGCACGGTGGACCTGTTCGAGGAACCCATCGACCTGGCCCTGCGCGTGACCGACACGCCACCCCCGGGCCTGGCCGGGCGGCCGCTGGCCACGTTGCGTCATTTGGTTTGCGCCAGCCCGCATTACCTGGCTGAGCAGGGCCACCCCCAGCACCCGCGCGACCTGGAGCACCACGCCTGCATCACCCTGGGCGAGGACGAGCGCGACCGGCACTGGCGCTTCGAGCGCGCAGGCGAATCCGCCACGGTGGCTGTGCGCGGGCGCTATGTGGCCAACCACAGCGAGGTGCGGCTGGAGGCCGCGCTGAGCCACCTGGGCATTGCCAGCCTGCCGGGATTTACCGCGCGCGCTGCGTTGGCGCGGGGTGACCTGGTGACCGTGCTGCCCGACTGGGAGCACAAGACCTCGTACGCGGGCACGGCCTGGGTGCTGTACCCGTCCCACCGGTTTCTGCCCGCCAAGCTGCGGGTGTGGATCGACCACCTGGTGGAAGGTTTTGCGGGCGTGGAGTGAAGCGGGTGAGGGGCGCGAGGGCAGGGCGACCGTGCGGTGGGCGCAGCGGGTGTTGCGCCCTCGGCCGCTCATCTGGCCCGGGGCTCTGATCGCCCGACGACGGTGCCTTGGGTCCAGCAGCAAAGTTCGCCACCCTTGCTGCTATGTGGCACGCAGCGTTGCGCAACCACCGCAGCCGCCGTCTTTTGTGTAACCAAAGTCTGCAAATCAGGGTTTACACCTTGTCATTTTGCGTAATTATGAGAAATTACACACATGGCGAGGCAATCGCCTCTGTTGTCAGCTGTTAATGGTGTGTTGCAGGCATTCGGCCTGCACCGTGCTTCTGCCGCTGACAGCCGATGCCTCGCGGGTTGGTGCCCTGGAGCCTTGTTTTACATGCGTCCTGTCCCGAATTCACTGCACGACGAAGTCGCCTCCCGGCTGCGGGAGCAGATTTTTGCGGGCGCCTTGCCGCCCGGCAGCTTTCTGGACGAGGCGGCCTTGTGCGAGCGGCTGGAGATCTCGCGCACCCCGCTGCGCGAAGCGCTCAAGGTGCTGGTGGCCGAGGGGCTGCTGCGCCATGAGCCGCGCCGGGGTTGTTTTGTGGCCGAGGTCACCGAGAGCGATCTGGACAACATCTTTCCCGTCATCGCGTTGCTGGAGGGGCGTGCCGCACACGAGGCCACGCGCAAGGCCGTGGCGGCCGACATTGCCGCGCTGGAGCTGCTGCACGAGCGCCTGCAACAGTGCGCGGCCGATGGGCGCATGACTGACTACTACGAAGCGAACTACGCCATCCACGAGGCCTTCATCACGCTGGCGGACAACCGCTGGCTGGCCCAGGTGATTGGCGACCTGCGCAAGATCCTGCGGCTGGCACGCCACAAGACGCTGCATGCCCCTGGGCGCATGCAGCAAAGCCTGGCAGAGCATCTGGCCGTGTTTGCCGCGCTCAAGGCGCGCGACTGCGACGCGGCCGAGGAGGCCATGCGCACCCATCTGTTGCGCCAGCGCGATGCGCTGCGCGATGTAGCCCGCAACCAGCAATCGAGGTTGACCCCATGATCAACAGCACTCCCGAATGGATCGCCCGCAGCGTGTCACGCCTGCGCACTGCCGCGCCTGCCGCCGACAAGGCGGGGGACAAGACCGCCGACAAGTCTGCCAAGGCCTCACTCGACAAAACCGTGACCGATGTGGTCGCCAAGGTCGCGGTGCCGCGTTCTACCAACGAGCGCCTGCAGGCCACCCTGCGGCGCGGCCAGGAGGCGTTGTCGCCCCGCGCATTGCGCCGTCTGCTGGCCGACCTGCAGGAGGTGGTGGCGCCCCAGGTGAGCGAAATCGAAGGCGGCCGCCGCGCCCAGGCCGTGGCCGACTGGTATGCGAAGGCCGAGCCCGAGGAAAGGCGCGACATGTGGCTGCTGATGTGCGAGCAGTTCGCACCGGATGCCACGCGCTTCAAGTCCGCCCGCCAGCGCTACGAAGCGGCGGCGGGCACGGCCGAAGAAGGGCAGGCCGAGATCAGCCTGCGCCGTGCGCTGGTATCGCCCCGCACGCGGCTGCTGCAGCGGTTTTCGGCGTTCCCCGAGGGCATGCGTTTTCTGGTGGACATGCGCGCAGAAATCCTGCCGCTGCTCAAGGCCGACAAGCGCCTGCTGCCACTCGATGCAGAGCTGGAGCACCTGTTTTCGACCTGGTTCGACGTGGCTTTTCTGGAGCTGCGCCGGCTGTCGTGGGACTCGCCCGCCTCGCTGCTCGAAAAGCTCATCAAGTACGAGGCCGTGCACGACATCCGCAGCTGGGCCGACTTGAAGAACCGGCTGGACAGCGACCGCCGCTGCTATGGCTTCTTCCACCCGCGCCTGCCCAACGAGCCGCTGATCTTTGTGGAGGTGGCGCTGGTGGACAAGATCTCGGCCAGCATCACGCCGCTGCTGGACGAGGCCGCTGCGCCAGTGGACATCACACGGGCCACCACGGCCATCTTCTATTCCATCAGCAACACGCAAACGGGGCTGCGCGGCGTGAGCTTTGGCGACTCGCTCATCAAGCATGTGGTGGAAACGCTCACGGCCGAGTTCCCGCGCCTGCGCACCTTTGCCACGCTGTCGCCCATTCCGGGTTTCCGCGCTTGGCTGGGCAAACATGCAGGGGCCATGCTGGACCGCCTGGACGACAAGCGCCGCAGCGAGCTGGGCCGCGCGGTGGGCTTCGAGCCGCCGCAGGCCACGCATTTGCTCGGGGCGGTGGACAAGGCGCTGGAGCTGGACGCCAAATCCCCCGTGCGCCAGATGCTGCTGGAATGCGCCGCGTACTATCTGGGCCGCGAGCTGCAAGAGGGAAAACCGGCAGACCCCGTGGCCCGCTTCCACCTGGGCAACGGCGCGCGGGTAGAGCGCCTGAACTGGGCGGGTGACCCGTCCAGCAAGGGGCAGAAACAATCGTACGGGCTCATGGTGAACTACCTGTACGACTTGAAGCGCATCGACAAGCATCGCAGCTTGCTTGCGCAGGGCAAGGTGCCAGTGTCGGGGGACATCGACAGCCTTTGCCGCGACTGACGGGGCGGCCGGCAAGATGCCGGGCGGACCAGTGACCGCGTATTTTTACAACGACAGGAGACAAGGAATGACTGATTCGCGAATCCAACGCCGGGGTGTATTGCTCGGCGCGGCGGCTGCAGGCCTGGGCCTGGCCAGCAGCAACAGCTGGGCCCAAAGCACCTGGCCCAGCAAGCCCGTGACGGTGGTGGTGCCGTTCCCCGCCGGTGGCGGCACCGATGCGTTTGCCCGGCCGCTGGCTGCGCAGTTTTCCAAAAGCACGGGCAAGACGCTGGTGATCGACAACCGGGGGGGCGCCGGGGGCACGCTGGGTGCCAGCATTGCGTCCAAGGCGGCGCCCGATGGCTACACGCTGTTCATGGGCGCCGTGCACCACGCGATTGCCCCTGCGATGTACCCCAAGCTCGACTACGACATTGAGAAAGACTTCATTCCCCTGGCGCTGCTGGCCAACGTGCCCCAGGTGCTGGTGGTCAATCCCAAGACGCCGTCCACCAACTTCAAGCAGTTTCTGGACTACATCAAGCGCAACCCTGCCAAGCTCAACTACGGTTCGGCCGGAGCAGGCACCTCGCACCATCTGGCGGGTGAGCTGTTCAAGCAGCAGACGGGCACCTTCATCACCCACATCCCCTACCGGGGCGCGGGCCCCGCGCTGCAGGATCTCATTGGCGGCAACGTGGACATGATGTTCGACGGCCTGGGCTCGTCAGCCAATCACATCAAGAGCGGCCGTATCAAGGCGCTGATGGTGTCCGGCGCCAAGCGCAACCCCGCATTCCCTGACGTGCCCTGCGCCTCCGAAGTGGGCCTGCCCGACTACACCGTGACCACCTGGTACGGCCTGTGGGCGCCCAAAGGCACACCGGCCGACGTGCAGGCCCGCATCGTGGACGAGATCAAGCGCCTGGGCACCGCCGATGAACTCAAGGCCGTCTGGGCCAGCAACGGCGCGGACTACGGCGGCATGACGCAGCAGCAGTTTGGCGCGTTTGTGAGCAGTGAGGTCAAGCGCTGGGCGGCGGTGGTGAAGGCGTCTGGCGCAAAGCTGGACTAACCCCCAAGGAGAACGCCATCCGTGGCCTGCCAAAGCCAGTTCCACGGTGGCGCTGGCGATGGCATGGCGGGGTGAGAAGGTCGCGGGCGGTATATGAAGGAAATGGATACCAGGATGTCTGGTGAAGTGTTGATGAATGCGGGTGAGAGCGGGGTGGTGCATGTCACCCTGCGCCACACCGGGCGGCTGAACGCCATGTCGCGGCCCATGTGGCGGCAGTTGCGTGCGGTGTTTGAAGATGTGCAGCGCTCTGCCGATGCGCGCTGTGTGCTCATCGCGGGCGAGGGCGGGGCGTTCTGTGCGGGCGGAGACATTTCGGAGTACCCCGGCTTCCGTTTTGACGCGGCCGCGCTGCGCGACTTTCATGAAAACGACGTGTGGGGTGGGCTCAATGCCATGCTGCAGTGCGACGTGCCCATCGTGGCCCAGATCAGCGGCGCCTGCATGGGTGCCGGCGTGGAGATTGCCAGCTGCTGCGACATCCGGGTGGCGGGCAATGGCGCGCGTTTTGGCGCACCGATTGCCAAGCTGGGCTTTCCGATGGCCCCGCGCGAGGCGCAGCTGGTGGCAGGTGCAGTGGGCGACGTGACCGCACGCCAGATGCTGCTGGAGGCCGCCACCTTCAGCGCCCCCGACATGCTGGCACGCGGCTTTCTGAGCCGGGTGGTGGCCGACGACATGGTGGCCACCGAAGCCCTGGGCAGTGCCCAGCGCATTGCCGCGCTGGCGCCCCAGGCCGCCCGCATGAACAAACAGACGTTTCGGGCGCTGAAAGCGCCTGTAGCGCTACAAAATCATGCCTTGTCTGCTATTGAAAACATAGTAAATGGCCCTGCCGACCCCTATGCCTACGCCGCCAGCGCCGAGCACCGCGAAGGGATCTCTGCCTTTCTGGACAAGCGCGCGGCGGTGTTCTGACCGGCGCCTCCGTCCCCGCTTTCTCCCATTCAGTCAGTCCCAACCTCTCAACCCAGCCACCCAGCCCACTGAAGTCTGAGCCATGAGCCAACACAACCTCTTCAGCGCCCTGCGCGCCGCGTTCCCGTCCGACCTGGACAGCACTGCCGTTGAGACCACGGCGGCAGACGGCACCCCGCTGTTCTACACCTGGCGCGATCTGGACCGCGCCAGCGCCCGCATCGCCAACCTGCTTGCATCGCTCAAGCTGCCCGAAGGCAGCCGCGTGGCCGTGCAGGTCGAAAAGTCGGTCGAAGCCATGGCGCTGTACCTGGCCACGCTGCGTGCGGGCTACGTCTTTTTGCCGCTCAACACCGCCTACCAAAGCGCCGAGATCGAATACTTCATCGGCAACGCCGAGCCGGCCGTGGTGGTGTGCTCGCCCGGCAACTTTGGCTGGGTCAGCAAGATTGCCTTCACCCTGGGCACGCAGCATGTCTTCACCCTGGGTGACGACCGTACCGGCAGCCTGCTGGAGCGTGCAGCGCACCACGGCGACGAGCACCAGGCCGTGTCCCGCAGCGCCGACGACCTGGCCGCCATCCTGTACACCAGCGGCACCACCGGCCGCAGCAAGGGCGCCATGCTCACGCACGGCAACATGCTCAGCAATGCCGTCATGCTCAAGGACTACTGGGGCTGGAAGAAGGGCGACGTGCTCATCCACGCGTTGCCCATCTTCCACGTGCATGGCCTGTTCGTGGCCATCCATGGCGCGCTCATCAACGGCAGCAAGATGATCTGGATGGCCAAGTTTGACCCCAAGGCCGTCATCGCCGCTATGCCCCGCGCCACAGTGTTCATGGGCGTGCCCACGCTCTACGTGCGCATGCTGGCCGAGGCGGGTTTGAACAAACAGGCTGTGAAGAACATGCGCCTGTTCATCGCAGGCTCCGCTCCGCTGCTCATCGAGACCTTCAAGGAATGGCAGCAACGCACCGGCCACACCATCCTGGAGCGCTACGGCATGAGCGAAACCATCATGCTCACCAGCAACCCCTACAGCGCCGACCAGCGCTACAAGGGCCAGGATGAACGCCGGGGCGGCACCGTGGGCTTCCCCCTGCCGGGTGTGAGCCTGCGCGTGCAGGGCGATGATGGCAAAGACCTGCCCGTGGGCGAGATCGGCGGCATCCAGGTCAAGGGCCCCAACGTGTTCAAGGGCTACTGGCGCATGCCCGAAAAGACCGCCGAAGAGTTCACGAAGGATGGCTACTTCAAGACCGGCGACGTGGGCAAGGTGGACGAGCGCGGCTACGTGCACATTGTGGGCCGCAGCAAAGACCTGATCATCAGCGGCGGCTACAACGTCTACCCTGCAGAGATCGAGGGCTACATCAACGACATGCCCGGCGTGGCCGAAAGCGCCCTGGTCGGCGTGCCACACCCTGACTTTGGCGAAGTGGGCGTGGCCGTGGTCATTGCCAAGCCCGGTGCCAGCCTGGACGCCGATGCCATCGTGGCCCAGCTCAAGTCGCAGTTGGCCAACTTCAAGATCCCCAAGAAGTGCTTCGTGGTGTCCGAGCTGCCGCGCAACACCATGGGCAAGGTGCAAAAGAACCTGCTGCGGGATCAGTACAAAGGGTTGTTCGCCTGAGGCAGGCCCGCGAGTGGAGGCCTTCGCACTGGCAAAAATAGTGTTGTGAACAGGCCTCTAGCCCGCTGCAGAGGCCTGGGGGTTGCAGAAAATGCAGGGCGTAGCGGCTGGCGCCGCGGCGCCCTCGGCATGGTTGCAGCAGTGCTCCAGCCACCCCGCCACCAGCCGGTACACCGACAGGTTGGTGCGTGCCGTGGGCGCGCACAGGTAGTAGCCCAGCGGGCTGTCAAAGCGGTCTTTCAGGGGCTCTACCAGAGTGCCTGCCTGCAGTTCGTCTTCCACCAGGCAAGTGGGCACGATGCCAACGCCAAAGCCTGAAACCGCTGCGCGGATGATGAGTGAATACAGGTTGAAGCCCGGCCCGAAGCGGCTGGCGCTGGTGTCCAGGCCGTGGGCTTCCATCCAGTCCTGCCAGGCCAGAGGCACCTCAATGTGCTGCAGCAGCGTGGCGCGCATCAAATCTTGCGGGGTGTTCAGGGGCAGGGCGGCCTGCAGTTGCGGGCTGCACACGATGCTGGTTTCCTTGCCAATCAGGTAGCGCGCATTGGCGCTGGGCCAGTTGCCGTAGCCGTACTGGATGGCAGCATCGAACTCGTGCGGTGTCGCAAAGTCGTGCGCGTGCTGGTAACGCACAAAGTTCAGTGACACCTGCGGCAGCGTGCGCTTGAAGTGGCCCAGGCGCGGAAACAGCCACTGCGCCGCAAACGTGGGCGGCACCGACAGGTTGAGCGAGCCACCATCGCCCCCGTACGACATGAGCTGTGCCGTGGCAGATTCCAGCGCGGCCATGGCCGGGCGGGTGGCGTTGAGGTAGGTGGCCCCCGCCTCGGTCAGCTCCAGCCCGGTGGCTTTGCGGATGAACAGCTTCTGGCCCAGGTAGTCCTCCAGCGCCGCGATGTGGCGGCTGATGGCGCTTTGCGTCACGCACAGCTCGCGCGCGGCCATGGTGAAGGCCTGGTGCTTGGCGGCGGAGTGAAAGGCGTTCAGCTCAGAGATGGTGGGGCACAGGCGGCGCATAGATGTAGCCTAGGGGGTATGAGTAGGGCTCATGGGATGGTGAGATTTTAGGCGTTGCGGATAAGGGCAATTGGCCCGATAAATGCGTTCTGTGACAGCAACGTGTCAAGCGCCACACTCTGTAGATGCTGCAATGCACCAGATGGATGCTTGATGGTCTTCATGGCCCCCTGAAAAAGCAGGCTATGAGTAATTTTGAAGCCATCGCGCCCACTTTGACGAATCTCATGACCTCTTTGTTGATTGAAAACAGCCGTGTGCTGGATGTCCACGCGCTCACGCTGCGCACCGGCCTGTCCGTTCTGGTGCAGGACGGCCGCATTGCAGCGGTAGGCACCGACCTGCCGGTGCCGGAAGGGACCACCACGCTCGACGCCAAGGGCATGACCCTGATGCCCGGCCTGATCGACTGCCACGTGCATGTGGTGGCGTCTTCGTTCAACCTGGGTGCCGTGGCCAAGATGCCCAATGTGTTCACCATGATGCGCTCGCTGCCCATCATGAAGGGCATGCTGGAGCGGGGCTTTACCACCGTGCGTGATGCGGGCGGCGCCGACTGGTCGCTGGCCGAGGCGGTGCGCACGGGGCTGGTGCAGGGGCCGCGCATCTTCCCTGCGGGCAAGGCGCTGTCGCAAACCGGCGGGCATGCGGATTTCCGCCAGCGCAACGATGACCTGGATGTGTGTTCGTGCGCCTACAAGCTCGGCAACATCGGCCGCGTGGTCGATGGCGTGGACGCTTGCCGCCTGGCGGTGCGTGAAGAAATTCTGAAGGGCGCCACGCAGATCAAGGTGATGGCTTCGGGCGGCGTGGCTTCGCCCAACGACCCGATTGGCAACCTGGGCTATTCCGAAGCCGAGCTGCACGCCATTGTGGAAGAGGCATCCAATGCCAACACCTATGTCATGGCCCACGCCTACACGCCCCGCGCCATCGCCCGCGCCGTGCGCTGCGGCGTGCGCACCATCGAGCACGGCAATCTGGTGGATGCGCCCACGGCAGAGTTCATGGCCGAGATGGGCGCTTTCATGGTGCCCACGCTCATTACCTACGAGGGCCTGGCCAACGAGGGCGAGCGTTATGGCCTGCCTGCGGTGTCGATTGCCAAGATCGATTCGGTGCGGGGTCAGGGCAAGCAGGCCATCGAGATCCTGGCCAAGGCGGGCGTGAAGATGGGCCTGGGCAGCGACTTGCTGGCCGAGACACATTACCTGCAGTCGGACGAGTTGCGTCTGCGCGCGGAGATTCTGGGCAACGGCCCGGTGCTGCAGCAGGCCACGCTGATTGGCGCGGAGATTCTGGGCCAGCAAGGCCAGCTGGGCGAAGTCACGGCCGGTGCCATTGCCGACATCTTGCTGGTCGATGGCAACCCGCTGACCGACATCACCTGCCTGCTGAACCAAGGCGAGCGCATTCGCGCCATCGCCAAGGACGGCGTGTGGGTCAAGAACACCCTTTGAGTCCCTTTCATCCCCTCACCCCCATCCCACCCCCCTACCGGAGATCACCATGCAACGTAGAAATTTCGTCAAGCTCGGCGGCGCCGCTGCGGCTCTGCAGTTCCTTCCCTCCATCGGTTTCAGCCAGCAGGGTGAGGTGTTCCGCATTGGCTCGCTCACGCCCATCACCGGCGCAGGCAGCCCCTACGGCCCGGGCATGCAGCAGGCCATTCGCCTGGCAGTGGATGAGGTCAATGCCGCGGGCGGTGCCGGTGGACGCAAGCTCGAACTCTTCACCGAGGACGACCAGACCAAGCCCGACGCGGCAGTGCTGGCCGCCAAGAAGCTGATCGAGGTGAACAAGGTGCAGGCGGTGCTGGGCACCTGGGCCTCGGGCGTGACGCTGGCGGTGATGCCGCTGACCGACGCGGCAGGCATCATCCAGATGAACGTGTCGGGCGCGCCCGCCATTTCCACGCTGGACACCAAGGACCTGGTGTGGCGCTTTCAGGCCACCAACGACCGCTTTGGCGCGGCCTTTGCCGAGATCTGCACCAAGCGCGGCTTCAAGCGCCCGGCCACCATGGCGTTCAACAACGCATCCGGCCTGGGCAACGTGGAAGGCTTCACCAAGGCCTGGGAGAAACGCGGCGGCAAGGTGGCGGCCCATGTCACCTACGAACCCAGCCGCCCCAGCTACCGCAGCGAGCTGCAGAAGATTCTGGCCGCCAAGCCGGACGTGGTCGTGATGGGCTCGTACCTGCCCGACACCACCATCATCCTGCGCGAGTGGTTCCAGGCCGGCGCCGACACCAAGTGGATCATCCCCGGCTGGGCGGCCAACCCCGACCTGGTGAAGGCCCTGGGCGCAGAGGTGTGCGAGGGCATCATTTCGGTGGACACGGTGTCCAACGAAAAGAGCGCTTCCTATGCCCAGTTTGACGCGGCCTTCACCAAGGCCACGGGCAAGGCGGCCTCCACCAACATCTACGCCGCCATGGCGTATGACATGGTGATCTCGCTGGCGCTGGCCATGGAGGCTGCTGGTCCCAAGGCCACGGTAGAGCAGATCAACGCCAAGATGCGCGATGTCTCCAACGCCCCCGGCACGGCCGTGTTCACCTTTGCCGAAGGCAAGGCGCAACTGGCCAAAAAGGCCAAGGTGAACTACGAAGGCGCATCGAGCAAGCTGGACTTTGACAAGGCGGGTGATGTGACGCCGGACTTTGGCGTGTTCATCATCGAAAAGGGCCAGCTGGTGCGGCGCGACGTGGTGTCCATCACGATGTGATGGACCGCGCCCGGTGCGCCTGCCAGGTGCAGGTCCCGGGCATTTTTTTGCGGCGCACAGCGCAGATGTGCATGGGATGACGGAATGACGCAATGACCTGGATCGACTTTGTAAACCTGCTGATCAACGGATTGATCGAAGGCCTGGTGGTGGCACTGCCTGCCCTGGCCATGACCCTGGTGATGGGCGTCAACCGCTTTCCCAACGCAGCCACGGGCGACATGCTCACCACCGGCGCCTACGCTGCCGTGGCGGTGCAGCTGTTGGGGGGCTGGCCGCTGTGGGCGGCGGCGCTCATCAGCATGGTGGTCACGGCCGTGGTGTCGGCGGGCTCGTACACGCTGATCTTTCGCAAGCTGGCCGGGCGGCCCATGGTGTCGTCCATGCTCGCGGCCATTGGCCTCGGGTTTTTGCTGCGCAGCCTGATCGGTTTTTTTGCCGGGCATGACCAGCGCACGTTTGACCTGCCCCTGGTGCGCGCCTGGAACTTTGGCGGCATTCGCGTGTTGCCCACCGACCTGGCCATTGCGGCGGTGGCCGCCGTTTGCCTGCTGGTGGTGTTTGTGCTGATCTACCGCACCAGCTTTGGCCGCCAGCTGCGTGCCGTGGCCGACAGTGCGGACCTGGCGCGGGCCAGCGGCATCCGCGCCAATGGGTTGATGCTGAGTTTGTGGCTGCTGGTGGGCGCGTTGTCATCACTGGGTGGCGTGCTGCTGGGCATGAAGGCCGTGGTCAGCCCCGAGATGGGGTGGGAGAGCCTGATCCCCGCGTTTGCCGCCATGGTGCTGGGCGGCATCGGTAGCCCAGTGGGCGCGGTGCTGGGTGCGCTGCTGCTGTGCGTGGCGCAAGAGCTGGCGGTGCCACTGATGGGGCCGTCGTACAAGCTGGTGCTGTCGTTTGTGGTGTTGGCCCTGGTGCTGCTGGTGCGCCCGGCGGGCATTATGGGCCGCGTGCAACTGGTGCGGTAAGGAGTTCGACCGATGATTGCTTACCTGTGTGCCATTGGCATCGTTGCGCTGATCTACTGCCTGCTGGCGCTGGGCCTGAACCTGCAGTTCGGCCTGACCCGGCTGGTCAACTTTGGCGTCGTGGCGTTCTTTGCCGTGGGCGCCTACACCTCGGGCCTGCTGGCGCTGCAAGGCGTGCCGCTGGTGCTGTGTTTTGTGGCGGCGGCTGTGCTCTCGGGCTTGCTGGCGCTGCCCATTGGGCTGCTGTCGCTGCGCCTGCGGGATGACTACCTGGCCATCGTGACGCTGGGCTTTTCGGAGGCGGTTCGCATCTCCATCCAGCAAGAAAGCTGGCTGACCAAGGGCGTGCAGGGCTTGCCCGGCTTGCCCAAGCTGTTTGCGTCCTGGGGCAGCGGTGTGTCGGACATGGCGATTTTTGCCACGCTGCTGGCGGTGGTTGCACTGGTGGCCTGGGGCACGGTGCGCCTGGCGGCCAGCCCGTTTGGGCGGCTGCTCAAGGCCATTGGCGATGATGAGCCCGCGTTGTCGGCCCTGGGCAAGGACCCTGCCTGGTTCAAGGTGCAGGTGTTCATGCTGGGGGCGGCGCTGGCTGGTGTGGCGGGGGCGTTCTATGCGCACTTCATCACCTTCATCACGCCAGAGCAGTTCATCCCGCTCATCACGTTCTATGTGTGGATGGGGCTGGTGATGGGCGGCTCGGGCACGGTGCGCGGCGCGGTGTTTGGCTCGCTGCTGCTCATGGTGTTTCTGGAGGGCTCGCGCTTTGCCAAGGACTGGGTGCCGGGCGTGTCAGAAGTTGGCATGGCCAGCCTGCGCCTGGCTGCGGTGGGCCTGGCGCTGATCCTGGTCACCCTGTACAAGCCCAACGGCCTGTTTGGAGGCAAAACCCAATGACCGCAACAACGATGCTGAAGGTGGAGGCCGTCACGCGGCAATTCGGGGGCTTCAAGGCGGTGGACGGTGTGTCGCTGCAATTGGGTGCGGGCGAGATTTTGGGCATTGCAGGCACCAACGGTGCGGGCAAAAGCACACTGTTTGCGGCCATTGCCGGGCAGCAGCCAGCGGATGCGGGGCAGATCCAGTTTGAAGGGCAGGACATTACCCGTATGCCCCCCTACCGCCGCGCGCGGCTGGGGCTGGTGCGCACCTTTCAGATTCCGCGCGAGTTCAAGAGCCTCACGGTGCACGAGAACCTGATGGCGGCTGCCGCCAACCCGCAAGGGGAGCGGCTGGTGAATGCCTTCTTCCAGACGCGCAGCCTGCGCGAGCATGAGGCGCAGCTGTCTGCCAAGGCGGACCGCATCCTGCAGTTTTTGAACCTGGCGCGGGTGCGCGATGTGACGGCGGGGGGGTTGTCGGGCGGGCAGAAGAAGCTGGTGGAGTTGGGCCGGGTGCTGATGCTGGACCCGCGCTGCATCTTGCTGGACGAGCCGTTTGCCGGCGTGAACCCGGTGCTGATCGAAGAGATCTGTGACCGCGTGCGCGAGCTGAACGGGCAGGGCATTGCGTTCATCGTGATCGAGCACCACCTGCAGGCGCTCAAGTCGCTGTCCAATCGCATGATCGTGATGGACCGGGGCTCCATCCTGGCCGAGGGCGACCCGCACACGGTGCTGGAGGACCCGCGTGTGCAGGAAGCCTACATGGGAGGGGTGGTATGAGCGGCGCAAACAACTTGCTGCAGATCGCGCAATTGCGCGGCGGGTATTCCGAGGTGGACATCATCCACGGCATTGACCTGGCCGTGGCGCCGGGCGAGATCGTGACCATTGCAGGCACCAACGGTGCGGGCAAATCCACGCTGGTGAAGGCGCTGCTGGGCCTGTTGCCGCGCGTGGCGGGCACCATCCACCTGGGTGGGCGCGACATCACGGCCTTGTCGGCCGAAGACCGCTTTGACGCAGGGCTGGCCTACGTGCCGCAGGTGGCCAATGTGTTCCCGTCGCTCACCGTGCGCGAGAACCTGTTGGTGGTGCGCGGCGTGGCAAACATCAAGCGCCGCATGGACGAGGTGCTGGCCGACTTCCCGGCGCTGGTGGAACGATTGCCTCAGCCCGCCAGCAACCTCTCGGGCGGCGAGCGCCAGCAGCTCGCCTTTGCGCGGGCACTCATGCCGTCGCCCCGCATCATGGTGCTGGACGAACCGACGGCAGCGCTGGCGCCCTCGCTGGTGGGCAAGGTGTTTGACATGGTGCAAAAGCTGCCCGCCGCAGGCGTGGCGGTGCTGATGGTGGAGCAGCGCGCGCGCCAGGCGCTGCAGATCAGCCAGCAGGGCTACATCCTGGACCAGGGGCGCTGCGTGCTGCAAGGCCCGGCGCAGGGGCTGCTGGCCGATGAGCGCATGGCGCAGCTTTACCTGGGCAACCACTGAGCCACAGGGCACCCAGCCCTCAATGAAGAACACCGAGGAGGCTGCACGCCTGCTCGGTGTTTTGCTATATATTCAATAGCTGCTAGCGCATGTTGTACTAGCGCTAGCGGCTGTTTTGATGCTTAGCGAAGCACCAGCACAGGGATGTGCGAATGCGTCAGCACATGCTGCGTTTCGCTGCCCAGCAGCAGGCGCTTGAGGCCCTTGCGGCCGTGCGATGCCATCACGATCAGGTCGCACTTGTGCTTTTTGGCGGCAGCGATCACGGCCTCGGCCACCAGGTCGGACTTGGCGACCACGGCCTTCACGGTCACGCCCTGTGCGCCACCCTGGGCTTTCACGCCATCGACCATGGCCTGTGCAGCATCGCCCCACTGGGCTTCGATGCGTTTGACGTCGTTCATGTCCACCGGCATGCCGCCTTCAAAGTAGCTGCGGGGGTAGCGGGGTACCACCTTGAGGGCGACCACGGTGGCGCCGGTCAGTGCGGCCAGGGACAGGCCATGTTCCACCGCTTTGTCCGACAGAGGGGATCCGTCTGTAGCGATCAGGATGCGTTTGTACATAAAAGGGCTCCTCAAAGTGATGGAACAAGCTTAGGATGAATCATGTTCCGGGGCTTGATCCAGGTCAATGTAGTTGTCATGCCCCACAGATAGGCTTGAACCATGTCCATGTTTCAACCCGGTGCGCCGGCTTCTTCTGCGGTGCATCCTTCTGACAGCGTGGCAGATTCGTTGCCGCCGCAGCGGGTAGAGCTGCTGGATGACCCCCAGGAATGGCTGGCGTTCGGCCGACCCTGCACCCCTGCCGGCAGCCCTTTGCCCAGCGGTGCAGCCGATAACGTCGCCGCTGACGCCGCAGCCACCGCATGGGACTCCCATGTGGTGCTGGAGGGCATGCACTGCGCGGCCTGTGCCCTCACGATCGAAGACGCCCTGCGGGCCGTGCCCGGCGTGTTGCAAGCCGATGTGAGCGCCGCTACGCGTCGGGCCCGCGTGGTGTGGCAGCCTGGCCGGGTATTGCCGTCGCAGTGGATGGAGGCCGTGCGCCACGCGGGTTACCGTGCCATGCCCGCCATGGATGCGTTTGCGCGCGACCAGCGCCTGCGCGAGAGCCGCCGTGCGCTGTGGCGCTGGCTGGTGGCGGGCTTTTGCATGATGCAGGTGATGATGTATGCGTGGCCCGCCTACGTGGCACAGCCGGGCGACCTGTCGGGCGAGATGGAGCAGCTGTTGCGCTGGGCCTCCTGGGTCATCACGCTGCCCATGGTGGTGTTTTCCTGCGGTCCATTTTTTACCAGCGCGCTGCGAGACATTCGCCTGCGCCGCGTCAGCATGGACCTGCCCGTGGCGTTGGGCATGGCCATCACGTTCGTGGTCAGCACCGCTGGCACTTTTGACCCTGCAGGCATTTTTGGCAAGGAGGTGTACTACGACTCCTTGACCATGTTCGTGTTCTTCCTGCTCACCGGCCGCTGGCTGGAGCTGCGCCTGCGGGATCGCACGGCGGGTGCGCTGGAGGCCGTGATGAACCGCTTGCCCGACAGTGTGGAGCGGCGCGCGGCGGATGGCAGCTTCACCCGCGTGGCCACGCGGCGCATTGTGGTGGGGGACACCATCCGTGTGCTGCCCGGCGAGGCGTTTCCCGCCGACGGCCGCATCACGGCAGGCAGCACCCACGCCGATGAGGCTCTTCTGACGGGCGAATCCACACCCGTTGCACGCCCTGTCGGCAGCACCGTGACGGCGGGCAGCTACAACCTGCAGGCGCCGGTCGAGGTGCTGGTGGAAGGCACGGGTGGGCAAACCCGCTTTGCGCAGATCGTGGCACTGATGGAGAGCGCATCGCTGCAAAAGCCACGGCTGGCGCAGCTGGCGGACCGCATCGCGCGGCCTTTCCTGGTCGCCGTGTTGCTGTCGGCGGCGCTGGCGGCTGCCTATTGGTGGCCGTCGGACCCCGGGCATGCGCTGATGGTGGCGGTGGCAGTGCTTATCGTCACCTGCCCGTGCGCGTTGTCGCTGGCCACCCCGGTGGCCATGCTCACGGCGGCAGGCACGCTGGCGCGCCACGGCGTGCTGGTGCGCAATCTGCAGGGGCTGGAGGCGCTGGCCCAGGTGGACACCATGGTGTTTGACAAGACCGGTACGCTGACCCGCGACGGCATGGCGCTGCAAGCGGTGCATCCTGCGGGCGGTTGCAGCGCAGAAGAGGCGCTGGACTTGGCCGCAGCGCTCGCGCGCCAGTCCATGCACCCGGCTTCGCGAGCCTTGGCTGCGGCGGCTTCTGCACAGCAGCTGCCGTTGGGGCGTTGGCAGGTGACGGGTCTGCAAGAGGATGCAGGGCAGGGGCTGACTGCTACCGTGGAGGACACCACCGGGGCAGCAATTGCTCGCACGATCCGCCTGGGCTCTGCCCGCCATGCGGGCGTTGCCAACGATACCGGCGGTGCTGCGCTGCAGGTCGTGCTCTCTGAGCAATCGGCAGATGGAGTCTTGCGCGAACTGGCCCGCTTTGATCTGGTGGAAGACCTGCGGGCCGAGGCTTCGGCCGTGGTGCACGCCTTGCAGCAGGACGGTGTGGCCGTGCAATTGCTGTCGGGTGACCGCCGGGGTGCAGTGCAGCGGGTGGCCGCGCAGGCGGGCATTGCCCAGGCCCAGGGCGAGTGCACTCCGCAGGGCAAGCTGGCCGCGCTGCAGGGACTGCAGTCGCAAGGACACCACGTGGCCATGGTGGGCGATGGCCTCAATGACGGCCCGGTGCTTGCGGGGGCCCATGTCTCTTTTGCCTTCGGCCGCGCAGTGCCACTGGCGCAGTCCCGGGCGGACTTTGTGGTGCTGGGCGACAGCCTGGTGCTGGTGCCGCAAACGGTGCTGCTGGCACGCCGCACCCTGCGCGTGGTGCGCCAGAACCTGTGGTGGGCTGCGGCCTACAACGCGCTGTGTGTGCCGCTGGCGGTGCTGGGCTGGATGCCCGCCTGGCTGGCCGGGCTGGGCATGGCGCTGAGTTCGCTGCTGGTGGTGCTCAACGCAGCGCGCCTGGCGCGCGACCTGCCTTCCTTGCCTGGCTCGCACAGTGCGCCATTGCCAACGGTGGCGTTGCCTGCACGCCCTGACCCCATGGCTGGCAGCGCGCCGCAGCCGCCCCTTGATCTTTCCAAGACCCCGCTGGAGCTTGTCTGATGGACATCCTTTATTTGCTGATTCCTCTGTCCGTGATGCTGGTGCTCCTGATTCTGGGAGGCCTGTGGTGGGCCGTGTACCACGGCCAGTTCGAGAGCGTCGAACAAGAGGGGGAGCGCATTCTCCGAGACGGTTGACTTGTGTCAATGCCCGATAGCCGCGACTGCAACAAACTCTTACTGCAATACAAAGAGGTGCCCGATGGATTTTCCAAAAACAAATGCTGCGCACTACAACGATACGGTAGTGCGGCAGTTCTCTATCCTGGCCGTGGTGGTGGGGGTGGTCGGCATGCTGGTGGGCGTCATCATCGCCGCCCAGTTGGCCTGGCCAGAACTCAACTTTGGCATTCCGTGGCTGAGTTATGGCCGCTTGCGACCTTTGCACACCAATGCGGTGATCTTTGGTTTTGGCGGCAGCGCGCTGTTTGCTACCAGCTACTACGTGGTGCAGCGCACCTGCCAGGTCCGGCTTTTTGCCGGTCCACTGGCCGCATTCACCTTCTGGGGCTGGGTGCTGGTCATTGCGGCAGCGGTCGTCAGCCTGCCCATGGGTTACACCCAAGGCAAGGAATACGCTGAACTTGAATGGCCCATTGACATCCTGATCACGCTGGTCTGGGTGTCCTATGCCATCGTGTTCTTCGGAACCATTGGCACCCGCAAGGTCAAGCACATCTATGTGGCCAACTGGTTCTTTGGTGCCTTCATCCTGGCCGTGGCTCTGCTGCACCTGGTGAACAGCGCAGCCATCCCTGCGGGCATGATGAAGAGCTACTCGGCCTATGCCGGTGTGCAGGACGCCATGGTGCAATGGTGGTACGGCCACAATGCAGTGGGCTTCTTCCTGACCGCTGGCTTCCTGGGCATGATGTACTACTTCATCCCCAAGCAGGCGGGCCGTCCGGTGTACAGCTACCGCCTGTCGATCGTCCACTTCTGGGCGCTGATCTTCACCTACATGTGGGCCGGCCCACACCACCTGCACTACACCGCGCTGCCCGACTGGACGCAATCGGTGGGCATGGTGTTCTCGCTCATCCTGCTGGCCCCCAGCTGGGGCGGCATGATCAACGGCATCATGACCCTGTCGGGTGCATGGCACAAGCTGCGTGACGATCCCATCCTGCGCTTCCTGATTGTGTCGCTGTCGTTCTATGGCATGTCCACGTTCGAAGGCCCGATGATGTCCATCAAGACCGTCAATGCCCTGAGCCACTACACCGACTGGACCATTGGCCACGTGCACTCCGGCGCCCTGGGCTGGGTGGGTCTGATCTCGATGGGTTCGCTGTACTACCTGGTGCCACGCCTGTTCGGCAAGGACAAGATGCACTCTGTCAAAGCGATCGAGCTGCACTTCTGGATGGCCACCATCGGCATCGTGCTGTACATCGCAGCGATGTGGATTGCCGGCGTGATGCAGGGCCTGATGTGGCGCGCGGTCAACCCCGACGGCACCCTGACCTACACATTCGTGGAAAGCGTGAAGGCCACCTATCCCTTCTATGTGATCCGTGTGGCGGGTGGCTTGCTGTACCTGGGCGGCATGCTGGTCATGGCCTGGAACGTGTGGCTGACTGCCATCTCGGGCCGTTCGGTCAAGGTGGCCATTCCTGCTGTGAACGCGGCCCACGCTTGAGTCCGAAGGAGATCATTCATGTCCAACAACAACACATCTGCTTCGACCGGTTTCTCCCATGAAAAGGTGGAGACCAACAACTTTCTGATGATCGTGCTCATCCTGATCGTGATCGCCATTGGTGGTCTGGTCGAGATCGTGCCCCTGTTCTTCCAGAAGTCCACGACCGAGGCGGTCAAGGGCGTGGAGCCCTACAACGCCCTGCAGCTGGCGGGCCGCGACATCTACATCCGCGAGGGTTGCTACAACTGCCATTCGCAGATGATCCGCCCCTTCCGCGCCGAGACGCTGCGCTACGGCCACTACTCGGTGGCGGGCGAGTTTGTGTATGACCATCCCTTCCAGTGGGGCAGCAAGCGCACGGGGCCTGACCTGCACCGCGTGGGTGGCAAGTACAGCGACGAATGGCATCGCATCCACCTGAACAACCCCCGCGATGTGGTGCCCGAGTCCAACATGCCCGCATACCCCTGGCTTGAAAAGAACCAGGTGGACCCCGCAGTGATGGCTCCCCGCATGAAGGCCCTGCGCACCGTAGGCGTGCCTTACACCGACGAGCAGATCACTGCTGCGGCGGGCGAGGTCAAGGGCAAGACGGAGCAGGACGCGCTCATCGCCTACCTGCAAGTCATGGGCCGTGCGCTCAAGTAAGCAAAGGAGATATCCCATGGACATCACCACCATGCGCATCGTCGCCACCCTGGCATCGATGGCCTGCTTCATTGGCATCTGGGTCTGGGCCTACCGAGGCCGCAACAAGGCCCGGTTCGACGAGGCAGCCCAGCTGCCTTTCGAGACAGATTGACCTTCACCAGAACGAGAACACCCCATGAGTGACTTCACCAGCAATTTCTGGTCGGTCTTTGTGACCACGCTGACCCTGGTCGGCATCATTGCCTGCGGCATCCTGCTTTGGATGGCAGGCCGCAAGAAGGTGGTTGCCACCTCCGACAACACCACCGGCCACGTCTGGGACGAGGACCTGGTCGAAATGAACAACCCCCTGCCGCGCTGGTGGGTGTGGCTGTTCGTCATCACCATCGTATTTGGCCTGGGCTACCTGGCTGCCTACCCAGGTCTGGGCAGCTTTACCGGCAAGCTCAACTGGACGCAAAAGGGGGAGTACGAAGCCGAAATGGCCAAGGCCAAGACGGAGCTGGAGCCCCTGTATGCCCGCTTTGTATCCATGAAGCCCGAAGACGTGGCCAAGGACCCGCAGGCCCATGCCATTGGCGAGCGCTTGTTCATGAACAACTGTGCGCAGTGCCACGGCTCGGATGCACGCGGCAGCAAGGGCTTCCCGAACCTGACGGACAACGACTGGCTGCATGGCGGCACACCCGAAAAGATCCGCGAGACGCTGGAGAAGGGCCGCATCGGCAACATGCCTCCCATGGCAGCGGCCGTGGGCACCCCAGAAGACGTGCGCAACCTGTCGCATTACGTGTTGAGCCTGTCGGGTAGCCCGCACGACTCGCTGCGTGCATCGCTGGGCAAGTCCAAATTTGCGGCTTGCGCGGCCTGCCACGGCATGGATGGCAAGGGCAACCAGGCACTGGGTGCACCCAATCTGACCGACGATATCTGGCTGCATGGCTGGGGCGAGGCTGCCATCACGGCCATGATCAATAACGGAAAGGTCAACCAGATGCCTGCACAGGCCGAGAAGTTGACCGAGGCGCAGATCGGCGTACTCTCTGCCTATGTGTGGGGCCTGTCGAACAAGCAGGTGGCTGCACGTTGATATGTCCACCGGGCGGTGCTTGAGGCACTGCCCGGGTTTTCTTTTCAGAGTAAGCCTGTACTCCGTTCATAAAGCGACACCATGAGCACACCCAGCGAGCCTGCTCGCAAGGTCATCCCGATTACGCCAGTCGCCGCCGATGCGTCCTCTGCGGGCGAGATCATCTCGCTGTACGAAGCGCAAAAGAAGATCTACCCGCGCTCGATCAGCGGATTGTTTGCGCGCTGGCGTTGGGGCATGGTGCTTTTGACTCAGCTGGTGTTTTACGGGCTGCCGTGGTTTGAATGGGGCCAGCGCCAGATGGTGCTGTTTGATCTGGGAGCTCGCAGGTTCTACATCTTTGGCCTGGTGCTCTATCCGCAGGATTTCATCTATCTCACCGGTCTTCTGATCATTTCGGCGCTGTCGCTGTTCCTTTTCACCGCCGTGGCAGGGCGCCTGTGGTGTGGCTTTGCCTGTCCGCAGACGGTGTACACCGAAATGTTCATGTGGATCGAGCACAAGATCGAAGGCGATCGCAGTGCCCGCCTCCGTCTGGACAACGGTCCCTGGACGTTCGAGAAGATCCGCAAAAAGTTTCTCAAGCAGGTGGTGTGGATCACAGTGGCCCTGTGGACTGGGTTCACTTTCGTAGGGTACTTCGTGCCTATCCGCGAACTGGGCAGCGAGCTGCTGGCGTTTGAAGGCGGCTGGCAGATTTTCTGGGTGCTGTTCTACGGCTTTGCCACCTACGGCAACGCAGGCTTCATGCGCGAGCAGGTCTGCAAGTACATGTGTCCCTATGCGCGCTTTCAGAGCGCAATGTTTGATAAAGACACGCTCATCGTCACCTACGACCCTGAGCGTGGCGAGCAGCGCGGCCCGCGCAAGAAGAACATTGACTACAAGGCCCAGGGGCTTGGCGACTGCATTGACTGCTCGCTGTGTGTGCAGGTCTGTCCGGTGGGCATCGATATCCGGAAGGGCTTGCAATATGAGTGCATTGGTTGCGGGTTGTGTGTGGACGCCTGCAATACCGTAATGGACAAGATGCAGTACCCGCGTGGCCTGATCCGCTATTCCACCCAGAACGGCGTGGCCAAGCGCTGGACGCAGTCCCAGATGCTGCGTCGCGTGCTGCGTCCCCGTGTGCTGATCTACACCGCCGTGCTGGTAGCACTGTGCGTTGCCATGCTGGCCAGCCTGGTGGTGCGCACGCCGCTGAAGGTGGATGTCGTGCGTGACCGGGCCGCGCTCTCGCGCATTGTGGCGGGGGGCAAACTGGAGAATATTTACCGGCTGCAGATCATGAATGCCACGGAGGGCGAACAGCGCTACCGCATCAGTGCGCGTGGACTGGAGGGGCTGGAGGTGGCCTCCGAGGCCGAAGTGGATATTGGCGCAGCAGAGTCGCGCTGGGTGGCCGTGCGTTTGCAGATTCCGTACGGTTCCGCCACGTCGGGCTCGCATGCGGTTCAGTTTGACGTGCAGGCCGTCGGGGCAGCTGCCCACGTGACGGAAAAATCCGTGTTTCTTGTGCCGCGTTGAGCGGCATCCCGGTGGGGCCTTTCAGGGCCGCACTTTGACCGATATTGTTGAGGAGTAGAGCACCATGTCTTCAAACCCTGCCATCGCGACACCGGCAGTTCCCATGCCCTGGTGGAAGTTCGGCCATGTGTGGCTGGTGATTGCCGGGCCTGCCATCGTGATCGTGGCTGGCTTTGTGACGCTGTGGCTGGCGATTTCTCGGCCTGACCCGGTGGTGGCCGAGGATTACTACCGCCAGGGCATTGAGATCAACAAGACCTTGGTGGCGCCGGAGAAAAGCCTGGCACCGGCCCTCAAGGCCCGCAACCATGCGGCCACCCCCGTGCAAGACCAACCACGCTGACAACCCGCCGGTCGCTGCCCCCAGCGACCCCAGGCAGCACCAGGAGACAGAACCGATATGTGGACGCAACGCCTGATGTGGATTGCATGGCCCGCCTTCTTGATGGCGGGCGTGCTGGAGATGCTGGTTTTTGCCATGGTGGACCCCCAGGACCTGCACTGGTTCGGCCAGCCCCTGGCGCTGTCACGGCAAGGGGTGTACACCCTCGCATTTTTTGTGTTTTGGGCCATCACCATGGCAACGAGCGCATTGACGACACTGCTTTCCATGTCTCCGTTCGAGGTCAACCGGTGCCCGGTGCCCGATGGGGAGCGCCCCGACGATTGCCGCAAGACATCGTCCTGCCCCTGAGCCCTTTTCGCCTGCTTGTCTGGGCATGCAATGCATGCCGTTTCGCAAGAGATGGTTGTACTTTGTGCTGAACCGACTCTCTGCGTGGAAGTGGCTCAGTGTCAGTGTCGTCAGTGGCAGGTCTGCTGGCTGTTCACAATGCGTCGCAGGGCATCGGTGTCGAGAATGCGCACATGGCGCTGTTTGACTTCCACGATCCCTTCTTCCACAAACTTGGAGAAGGTCCGGCTGACCGTTTCGAGTTTGAGACCGAGGTAGCTGCCGATTTCTTCGCGCGTCATGCGCAACACCAGTTCCGACTGCGAGAAGCCCCGTGCATGCAGGCGCTGCACCAGGTTCAGCAAAAAGGCGGCCAGGCGTTCCTCGGCACGCATGCTACCCAGCAGCAACATCACGCCGTGCTCGCGCACGATCTCGCGACTCATGATCTTGTGCACGTGGTGCTGCAGGGCAGTGACTTCGCGTGACAGCTCTTCAATGCGGTCGAAGGGCATGACACACACTTCGGCGTCTTCAAGTGCCACCGCATCACAGGTATGGTGGTCATTGACGATGCCGTCGAGCCCGATGATCTCGCCCGCCATCTGAAAGCCCGTGACCTGGTCGCGACCGTCTTCCGTGGCCACGCAGGTCTTGAAGAACCCGGTGCGGATGGCATACAGGGACGTGAAGGACTCGCCATTGCGAAACAGCGTGCCTCCGCGTTTGACTTTGCGACGGACGGCGACCACCTCGTCAATGCGCTGGAGCTGCTCTTCGTTCAAGCCCACGGGCATGCACAGCTCGCGGAGGTTGCAGTTGGAGCAGGCGACTTTGATGGTGAGCGGGTTCATAGGCACATGGACTTGGGTTGTTGGTCGAGCATATCGTGCTTGCCGTACACGAACCTGAATACAGGGCGCGGGCGAGCGGCTGACCTTCATCAAATTGTCGCCGTATCGCTTGTTGGTTCACTTGATGCAGGTCAAGGACATGTCCCGGAGCCTACGGCACAGTCAAGGTGTACGCAAGGAAATTTCCCCATGACTGCTGTTTCGCCAGATCTTCTGCGCCGCTTTGACGTGCCAGGGCCCCGTTATACGTCCTATCCAACGGCCGACCGATTTGTGGAGGCCTTCGGTCAGGAAGATTATGTGCTGGCGCTGCAGCAGCGCCGTTCGGGCACGCTGGCCAAGGCCATGCCGCTGTCCCTGTACGTGCACATCCCGTTTTGCGAATCCCTGTGCTACTACTGCGCCTGCAACAAGATCATCACCAAACACCATGACCGCGCCGAGGTCTACTTGCGCTACCTGAGCCGCGAGATCGACCTGCACACCGCGCACTGTGGCGTAGGACAGGTGGTGAGTCAATTGCACCTGGGCGGTGGCACGCCCACCTTCCTCTCAGATGCGGGCTTGCGGGAGCTGATGGCCATGCTCAAGCGCAGCTTCACGCTGGCGCCCGGGGGCGAATACTCGATCGAAGTGGATCCGCGCACGGTCAACTCCGAGCGTCTGGCGCTCCTGGCTGAATTGGGCTTTAACCGCCTGAGTTTTGGCGTGCAGGACTTTGATGCCGAAGTGCAAAAGGCCGTGCACCGCATTCAGCCTGCAGAGCAGGTTTTTGCACTGGTGGAGTCCGCTCGCTCGCTGGGCTTTGATTCGGTGAACGTGGACCTGATCTACGGCCTGCCGCGCCAGACGCCAGAGTCTTTTGACCGCACGCTGGCGCAGGTGGCGCAGCTGCGGCCTGACCGCATTGCGTTGTATGCCTATGCACACTTGCCGGAGCGTTTCAAGCCACAGCGTCGCATCATCTCCGCCGAATTGCCCACGGGCGCGAGCAAGCTGTCCATGCTCTCGCGCTCACTCGATGCGTTCATGGACGCTGGGTATGTCTATGTGGGCATGGACCACTTTGCTCTGCCTACCGACGCACTGGCTGTGGCCAAGCGCCAGGGACGCTTGCACCGCAACTTCCAGGGCTACAGCACGCAGCCAGACTGCGACCTGATTGGGCTGGGCGTATCGGCCATCGGCCGGGTAGGGGCGACTTACAGCCAGAACTCCAAGACGCTGGACGAGTACTACGACTTCCTGGACCAGGGGCGGCTGCCTGTGGTCCGCGGGCTGGCCTTGACCCGCGACGACCTGGTGCGCCGCGCGGCCATCATGGCCCTGATGTGCCAGGGCGAGCTGCTGTTCGAGCCGATGGAGCAGGCGTGGTTGATCGATTTCCGCCAGTACTTCGCAGCAGAGTTGGCGCAGCTGGAGGGTATGCAGGAGCAGGGGTTGGTACGGGTGGGTCCGGAGGGCATTGAAGTGACCGCCACCGGGTGGTTCTTCGTGCGCGGTATCGCCATGGTTTTTGACCGTTATCTGCAGGCTGACCGCAACCGCGCCCGGTTTTCGCGCATCATCTGACACCTATGCTTGCCACTGTTGGCTGGACTGCTTTGCTCATGGGACTCGCTGGCGGGTCCCATTGCTTGGCCATGTGTTCCGCGCCGTGCGGAGCATTGGTGCGGCAGGGCGGCGCACCACAGGCGGACGGTGGTGTGGAGCAGGAGGTGCGCTGGGCGCCGCGTGGCGGTGCGCTGCAGCGCACCATGGCCTTCCACGCAGGGCGCCTGATGGGGTATGCCAGCGCAGGTGCACTGGCGGCCTTGGCCATGGACAGTCTGGCATGGCTGACCCAGCAAACCAGCGCGCTGCGCCCCGCCTGGACACTCATGCATGTGGCGGTGATGGCCTGGGGGCTCATGATGATGGTGCAGTCGCGGCAGCCTGCGTGGGTGGAGCAGGCGGGCCGCTCCGTGTGGGCGCGTGTTCGTCCGCTGGTCGGGGCTCCGGGCGGAGTGATGGCGGCCGGGGTTCTGTGGGCCCTGATGCCTTGTGGACTGCTCTATTCGGCCCTGTTGGTCGCGGCGCTCAGCGGGGGGGCGCTGGAGGGGGCCCTCACCATGGCTCTGTTTGCAGTGGGCAGCGGGGTGTGGCTGGTGGGCGGCCCCTGGGCTTGGAGCAGCCTTCGCAACCGGCTGAATCTCGCGCGGGCGCAGTGGGGCACGAGGGCCGCAGGCGCCATGCTGTGCGCGGTAGCTGCCTGGGCGCTGTGGATGGATCTCATTTACAAGCCGTCGCTCTGGTGCCGCTGAGCGCGAGGCGCTGATCCGTCGACATCACTCCAGTCGCCCCGCGGCTGGAAGGTGGGCGATTCCTTTGTCGCGGGGACCGGGGTGGTCCAGCCAGGCCCGCTTTCAGTCAAGTGTTGCCGGATCGCTGCGCGGCCTGTCGGTTCTTCGCCACGTCACTGGAACTGGTGATAATCTGCGTAACTATTGGTGGCATTGATGTCGCCATGTATCGTGCGCCTGACGTGAACTCATCCATCCTCATCGACATCAGCCAACTGCGTGTCGGCATGTACATCCAGCTCGACGTGGGCTGGATGCATCATCCGTTCCCGACCAGCAGTTTCCGGGTGGCGTCGTCGGATCAGATCACCACTTTGCGGGAGCTGGGACTGACCGAGGTGCGTTACGTCCCCAAGAAGAGCGATCCTGAACTCCAGGAGCTGGTGCCGGCCGCCTGGAGCGTGCCCGAGATGACAGCCCCACCGCCCAACGGCCTGGATGCGCCCGGGCCTGGGACGGCCACTGTCGTAGACCCCGAGGCACAGCGTCGCCGCGAGCTGCTGGAAGCACAAAACCGGGCCTTGGCCGCCTGCAATCAGCGTTTCTCAGAAGCCACGCGTCAGTACCAGTCCATGGAGCGCACGGTTTCCGAGCACCCGGACCAGGCCAGGGCCAAGGGGGAGGCGCTGGTCTCTGGATGCGTGACCGAACTGCTGGAAAACGGCGACTCCGTCATCCGGCTGCTGTCCGAGGGCGTGGGCGAGCGCAACGGGTTGCATCCGATCAATGTGATGGTGATTTCGCTGCTGCTGGGGCGATCCCTGGGCATGAAGAGCGAGGAGCTGCACGATCTGGGTGTGGCAGCATTGATCCACGACATTGGCAAGCTCAAGCTTCCGCCCAATCTGCGTCAGCCTACGCCCTCCATGATCCCCATGGAGCGCACGCGCTACGAGACCCACGTGGTGGAATCCGTGGCCTTGGCCAAACGCATGGGGTTTGCCGATGCGGTGCTGACTGCAGTGGCCCGGCACCACGAGATGTGTGACGGCAGCGGGTTTCCCCAGCGCTTGAAGGGGCCTGACCTGGGGCGCATGAGCCAGGTCCTGGCACTGGTCAATCAATACGACCGGATGTGCAACCCGGCCATGGGTGTGACGGCGCTGACGCCGCATGAGGCGCTATCCGTCATCTTTGCCCAGCTCAAGGCGCGGTTTGATTCGGTGGTCCTGGGGGCTTTCATTCGCATGATGGGGGTGTACCCGCCCGGCTCCATCGTGCAGTTAGTCAACGACCGGTATGCCATCGTGGCATCGGTCAATTCGTCGCGGCCCCTGCGGCCCAAGGTCATCGTGCACGACCCGCGCGTACCGAAGGATGAAGCGCCGATACTGGATCTGGAAACCGTACCTGAACTGGGCATACGGCGCAGCCTCAAGCCCGCGCAGCTCCCGCGTGACGCGCTGGACTACCTGTCGCCTCGACAGCGGATCTGTTACTTTTTTGAGCGAGCGGTCAGTCCCGGCCCTGACGAGGCCTCGGCGTGAACGACTTGCAATCGCTCGGATGGCTGGATGGCCTGCAGGAGGCCGTGTGGCTGCTGGATGAGACAAGCCAGCACATTCTGCAAGCCAACGCAGGCGCCGAGCGTCTGACAGGGCTGTCTGCCGCTGACATGCAGGGGCGGTCGGTGCTGGATCTGGCCAGCACGCCCCAGGAGCTGGCGTTCTGGTCCGAGCCGGCCGATGTGATTGCCCAAGGCGTTCCTGCCCACACCAGTTTGCTGCGTGCCGATGGCAGTCTGGTACCGGTGCAGCGTTGCGTCCGGCGAGTGCCCTGGGGGGCGAGTGGCACCAGTGTGCTGCTGCTGACCATGCTGGACCGCAGCCGCCAGGAGACCACCGAGCGCGAGTTGGAGACATTGCTTTCTGAGTTGCGTGCCACGCTGGATTCCGCTGCCGACGGCATGCTGGTGTGTGGACTGGACCGCGGTGTGCGGGCATTCAACCAGCGCCTGGCGCAACTGTGGAACCTGCCGCGCCAGCTGCTGGTAGAGCGTGACGATGCTGCTGTATACGCCTTCATGGCGGACCAGGTCGCAGACGCCCGTTTGTATGCCGAGCGCTTGGCAGCCATCGACCGCGAGCCGACGCAAGAGAGCACCGACATCGTCGAGTTGCGCAATGGTGTGGTGCTGGAGATGCGCACGGTGCCGCAGTTCAGCCAGGGCCGTGCGGTGGGCCGGGTGTATTCGTTCCGGGACATCACCCGCCAGACCGAGATCCAGGCCAGCCTTCGCTTGGCTGCGCGCGTGTTCGAGTCCAGTCTGGATGCGATCTTCATCGCAGACAGTCAGCACCGCATCATGCGCATGAACCCGGGGTGTGAGCGGCTCGTGGGGCCCACGGCCAAGGGTTTTGAAGGCTGTGTGGCGGCCTCGCTCTTTGGCGGTGGCTCGGATGCCTCGTTCATGGAGCAGGTCCTGCAGGGCTGGGCGCAGGATGGCTTCTGGGAAGGCGAGTTGTGGCTGCCCCGTGACAACGGCGCGTATTGTGCTGTCCAGTTGTCCTGGGTGGCCCTGCGGGATGATGAAGGGCGGCTGGTGCAAAGCATTGGCTTCATGCGCGACCTCACACTGCAGCACGCCGCACAAAAGCGAATCGAAGAGCTGGCCTATAGCGATGCCCTCACCGGTCTGCCCAACCGCCTGCTGCTGTCTCAGCGGGTGGATACCGCCATCCAGGGAGCACGCCAGAGCGACACCGGCTTTGCGATCCTGTTTTTGGACATGGACCGATTCAAGATCATCAATGACTCTCTGGGGCACCCCTTTGGGGACCGGGTGCTGCAATTGGTGGCCGAGCGTCTGCAGACCTGTTTGCGGCAAACCGACATGCTGTGCCGCCTGGGGGGGGATGAATTTGTCATCTACCTGCACGGTGGCGACGCATCCGTTGCGGAGAGCGTGGCGCGCCGGATTCTGGACGACATGCTCAAGCCCTTCATGCTCGACAGCATGGGCTTTTCGATCCAGTGCAGCATCGGTATTGCGCTGTACCCGCAAGATGGCGCTACGCTGGACGACCTCATCAAGCAGTCCGACACCGCGATGTATCGCGTCAAGGAGCGCGGACGAGGCAGCTACGGCTTCTACCAGCCGCAGATGAACGCCAACCTGCTCGCGCGCATGCAGATGGAGCATGCGATGCGCCAGGCGCTGGGCCTGCAGCGCATGGCCGTGCACTACCAGCCTCAGGTCAATATGGCGACCGGGCGCATCACTGGAGCTGAGGCGCTATTGCGCTGGACGGATGCAGAGCTCGGCGCGGTATCGCCCGCCGTGTTCATTCCTTTGGCTGAAGAATCGGGTTACATCGTGACGCTGGGCGCCTGGGTGATGGAGCAGGCGGTGCGCGAGGCCGCCCTGTGGATGCACAGCGGCACGCCCATCATGATTTCCGTGAACGTGTCTGCGCTGGAGTTTCGCCAGCCCGATTTTGTGGATCGCATCACGCGCCTGCTGGCGGTGCATCAGCTGCCACCGACGTTGCTGGAGCTGGAACTGACAGAAACCATCCTGTTGCAGGACGCACAGGAGATGGAGCAGCGCCTGCGCGTGCTGGCCGACCTGGGCATTGGCCTGGCGATCGACGATTTCGGCACCGGCTATTCGAGCCTGGCCTATCTCAAGAAGCTACCCATTCACAAGCTCAAGATCGACCAGTCATTTGTGCGTGGCCTGCCCGACGACGACGGCGACCGGGCCATTGTCAGTGCCATCATCAGCATGGGCCGCGCCATGCACATCGAAGTGGTGGCCGAAGGGGTGGAGACTGAAACCCAGCAGGCGGTGCTGCAGCAAATGCAGTGCGAGCACTACCAGGGCTTTTTGTGTGCGCCGGGGCTGCCGGCAGACCAGTTCCGCGCCATGCTGAGCCAACCCCTGCCGCTGAAGGCCCAGGGGCGTCACCGACCGCTGAGCACCTGAAGCTCCAGCGCTCAGCGACCGGAGGCTGCGGCTCAGTAGACGGCCGAGAGTCCGCCACTGTGTCGGCCTTATACGGCCGAAACGCCCTTCCACAGCATGTAGGCCGCCAGGCCAAACAGCAACGAGGCAAACACGCGCTTGAGCTGCTTGACGGGAAGATTGTGCGCCGCCTTGGCTCCCAGCGGGGCCGTCAGCACGCTGCAGCTGGCAATCACGCCCAGTGCCGGCAGCCAGATATAGCCCAGCGATGCCGGTGGCAAGCCGCTCACGTTCTGTCCGCCAATGGCGTAGCCGATCACGTTGGCCAGCGCGATGGGAAAACCCAGAGCGGCGCTGGTGGCCACCGCATTGTGGATGGGCACATTGCACCAGGTCATGAAGGGCACGCTGACAAAGCCGCCACCCGCGCCGACGAGACCCGACAGAAAGCCGATCACGCCGCCTGCCGCCACCTGGCCTGCGCCACCCGGCATCTGGCGCGTGGGCGCAGGCTTCTTGTCCAGAAACATCTGCGTGGCAGAAAAGCTCACAAACAGCGCGAAGAAGATCGCCAAAAAAGAGCCCTTGAGCAGTGCAAACACACCCAGGCTAGCGACGAAACCACCCAGCACAATGCCGGGCGCGAGGCGCTGGACGATGTCCCACCGCACGGCGCCGCGCCGGTGATGGGCACGCACGCTGGAGATGGAGGTGAACATGATGGTGGCCATGGAGGTGGCAATCGCCATCTTCACCGCCAAGTCCGGCGCCACCTGACGAGCGCCCAGGATGTAGGTCAGGAACGGCACCAGCAGCATGCCGCCTCCAATGCCCAAGAGCCCCGCCAGAAAACCTGTGGCCAGGCCGAGCACACCGAGTTCAACAATCAGCAAGGGATCGAGCATGGCGGGATATCAGGCAACAAAGGACAACAGAGCACGCGGAGAGCCGCGAAAAATGCCCTGTCACGGACGCAGCAGCAAGTGCTTGCAATGACAGGGCATGGGGAAGAGGGTGTCTGCGAATACCACCGAACTCTCATCCTGAACCGGGGGTTCAGGTGGGCGAGGGCAGCCTGGCGTTGGGTTCATCTGACGCGAGATGATCACGCTCACCGGACGATGTACCAAGCCCGAGCTCAATGAGCATTGGTTCAAGGAAATATAAAGCCCGACAGCTTCGCAGACACGCCAATTGTAGGTGCTGCCAGCGGGCGCTGCGCGCTCGGGGTCATGTAAAGCCCGCAAGCGGCTGTGACGGACGGGCAAGAGGAGCGGTGTGCCTCAGCACACCAAGGACTAGAGAAGGCGTCCGTCGTCGCCCAGAGCGTCGTCCAGACGCTGTACCAAGCTTTGCAGGCGCTGCTGGTCGGTATCCGGCAGCAGGCTTTCCTGGTGCCCCACCACGGGAGCGCTGGCACTGGCAGATGGACTTGCCACGGGCTGTGCTGCAGCCGCAAGGTCTGCGGCTTCGCGGTCGGCGATCTCGAAGGCCAGGTTCAGCGCGGCCAGTACGGCGATACGTTCCCGCGCCCGGACCTTGCCCGCATCGCGGATGCGCGTCATCGCGGTGTCCACGCGCTCCACGGCGTCCAGCAGGCGGCTTTCGTGGCCCTCGGGGCAGGTCAGCAGATAGCTTTGCTGCAGGATCTGCACCTCGATTTGCTTCATTCGGCTTCTTTCGTGAGCGGCGCGGCGGCGGGCAGGCGTTCGAGCAGCGCATCCACCCGGGCGCGTGCTGCGCTCAAGCGGGATTTGAGCGAGTCGCGCTCCTGCGTCAGTGCCGCAACTTGATCAGCCAGCAGGGCATTGGTGCGCTGCAACTCCGCATGTCGCAGCAGCAGGCGCTCCACGCGCTCGGCGATCTGGTCGGTGGGGGACGGTATTGCCATACAGCCTTGGATTGTAGGCGGTGTGACACCGAGCGGTCCCTGGCCCCAAGCTGCAGTGGTGTGCAATGCGCAACAGATACAAGTGCATTGTCGGCCGCGTGGGTGCCATGCGGAGTTGCCCGCTTGATCTGGCGCGCTGGGAGCAGCTTGTAAACGGTCGTAAAATCTAGATGTTGGTGCTCGCGGTGTGGTTCACATGCCGCAGTTCAACGGGAAGCAGGGAGGCGCCGTACCACCGGTACCCGCCCAGCCTGCGCTGCCCCCGCAACGGTCAGCGGACGAATCACCTGATTCTCTCTCCATCCATAAGCCACTGGGCGCCTTGAACAAGCGCCTGGGAAGGCATTGGGGGGGTGTTCCGCCAGCCCGGATACCGGCCAACACGGTGGCTGCGTGCGCCCTTTTTTTGGCGCTGCGCGGCTGTATCACCCACATGCTGGCGGGAGGCCGGCCCGGGTTGTTTGTTGACCTTGATCCCCATGAAAATCCGTACCCTTCGTGCGCGCCCTGTGGCGTCGTTGCGCCTGCCCGCCCCACGCCTGGCCCTGCTGTCACTGTTGGCTGGCAGCGCCTGCGCCGCTTTCGCACAGACCGCCCCGGCCACCGGCGAGCTGCTGGCGCAAAACCTGCGCGCACCGTCGTTGTCTGAAACGGTGGTGGCAGCCACGCGCACCCCGCAGCCGCTGGCCGATCTGGTGGCCGACATCTCCATCGTGGACCGCGAAACCATCGAAAGCAGTGGCGCCACCGGTCTGGCCGACTTGCTGGCCCGTCTGCCCGGTGTGGAGTTCTCGCGCAACGGTGGCCCTGGCACCACCACTGGCGTGTTTCTGCGCGGCGCGGAATCGCGCTTTACTGCGGTGTACATCGATGGGGTGCGCATCGACTCTCAATCCACCGGTGGCGCGCCCTGGGAGAGCATTCCGCTGGGCCTTATCGACCGCATTGAAGTGCTGCGCGGTCCGGCAGGTGCTGTCTATGGCTCAGACGCCCTGGGCGGCGTGGTGCAGATCTTTACCAAGCGCGGTGAAAACGGCACGGCGCCCTACGTGGGCGTGGGCGTTGGCAGCCACAACACCACCAAGCTCGAGGCAGGGATCAGTGGTGCCAGCGGCACGCTGGACTACGCCCTGGGACTGGCGCGTGATGACAGCAAGGGCTTCAACGCGCGCCCCATCGCTGGACAGAACCCCGACCGTGACGGCTACCGCAGCACGGCAGGCCACGCGCGGGTAGGCCTGCAGGTGAACGCAGTGCATCGCCTCGAAGGCACCCTCATGCTGAACGACACCAACAGCGGCTACGACAGCGGCCTGGGCAAGGACGACCGCAACCTGCACACCATGCACGCGTTGGGCCTCAACTGGATCGCGCAGTGGAGCAGTGCCTACAAGACGCGCTTTTCCATCACCGACTCGCGCGACGAATACGAAACCCGCCCCTCGCCGTACCTGAGCGACACGCGCCTGCGTGGCTACTACTTCCAGAATGAATGGCGCCAGGGCGCGCACCTGGTCACGGCGGCCCTGGAGCGCCGTGAAGATCGGCTGGAGAACAAACCCATCGACGCCAAACGCTCGCAAGACGCGCTGGCGCTGGGCTACGGCTACAACGCTGCAGGCCACACCGTACAGCTCAATCTGCGTCACGACTCGGACAGCGAGTTCGGTGGCAAGAGCACTGGCAGCGTGGCCTACGGCTACGCCATCACCCCGCAGTGGCGCGCTACGGCGTCGGTGGGCACGGCCTTCCGTGCGCCCACGCTGTACCACCGCTTCAGCGAATATGGCGTGGCCACGCTGCGCCCCGAAAGCAGCCGCAATGCCGAAGTGGCGCTGCGCTACGCCCAGGGCAACAGCACCTTCTCTGCCACGCTGTTCCGCAACCGTGTCAGCAACCTGATTTCGTTCTCTGGCCCAGGCACGTGCCTGTCGGACTTTGGCTGCTACGCCAACACGGCCCGCGCCGAGTACAAGGGCGTCACGTTTGCGGGCTCGCACCGCGTGGGCGACGTGCAATTGCATGGCTCCATTGACCTGCAACGCCCGCGTGATCTGGACACTGGCAAGCAGCTGGCGCGCCGCGCCAAGCAGCACGCCACGTTCGGCGCCGACACCCGCCTGGCGGGTTGGACCGTGGGCGCCGAAGTGCAAGCATCAGGCCGCCGCTTCGACACTGTGGCCAATACCAACGTGCTGGGCGGCTACGCGCTGGTCAACCTGTATGCCAGCACCCGCCTTGCACGCGACTACACGCTGCTGGCCCGCATCGACAACCTGGCCGACAAGGACTACCAGCTGGCCCGCACCTACGCCACCGCAGGCCGCACGGTGTACGTCGGTGTGAAGTGGGCGCCGCAGTGAAGCCCCCCCTGAGGCGCTGCGCGCCTTCCCCCCACGGGGGGACGCCACCCGTGGCCTGGCGGAGCCAGTTCCACGGTGGCACTGGCATCGTGCGTGCCAGTTTCATAGGCATGCTGGGCATGTGTTCCCCAGGGTGGCTGAAATGACCAGGTGCCCCGCGTTGCTGATTGCAGCCCCGGCTTCCGGGCAGGGCAAGACCACCGTCACTGCCGCCCTGGCGCGCCTGCATGCGCGCCAGGGCCGGCGGGTGCGGGTGTTCAAGTGCGGGCCGGATTTCCTGGACCCGCACTGGCACCAGCTGGCCAGTGGTGCACCGGTGCACCAACTCGATTTGTGGATGAACGGTGAGGCCGACTGCGCGCAGCGTCTGCACGACGCTGCGCGCGAGTCGGACCTGATCCTCATCGAAGGCGTGATGGGTCTGTTTGACGGCAACCCCAGCGCAGCCGACCTGGCCCGGCACTTTGCGGTGCCGGTGCTGGCAGTGGTCGATGCCTCTGCCATGGCGGGCACGTTTGGCGCGCTGGCCTATGGCCTGCGCCACTACCGCCCGGGCCTGCCCTGGGCCGGTGTGCTGGCCAACCGCGTAGGCAGTGCTCGCCATGCCGACATGTTGCGTGACGGCTTGCACGATGTGGATGACTGGATGGGGGCGCTGATGCGGGTGCAGCCTGCTACGGCCTCTGCTGCAGGCAAGGCTGGCGCCGCGCTGCTGCCCGAGCGCCACCTGGGCCTGGTGGCCGCGCACGAGCTGGACGACAGCCAACAGCGGCTGGACGCAGCGGCCGATGCCCTGGCCGCTACCCCCCTGGGCCAGATGACGCTGGAGGATATGCAGCGCTGGGCTGTGGACTTTCCGACGCCCGCCTCGAAGATTGCTTCGCCATCGCTGCTCGCGGGCCGCACCGTGGCCGTGGGGCGTGACGCGGCGTTCTGTTTTACCTACGCCGCCAATGTGCAATGCCTGGAACAGATGGGCGCCCGCGTGGCGTTCTTCTCGCCCCTGCAAGACACGGCGTTGCCGGACTGCGATGCCCTGTGGCTGCCCGGCGGTTACCCCGAGCTGCACACCGCGCAGATCGCGGCCAACACCGGCATGTTGGCCAGCCTGCGCGCCCATGTGGCCGCGGGCAAACCCCTGTGGGCTGAGTGCGGCGGCATGATGGCGCTGTTCGATTCCATCACGCTGGCCGATGGCAGCGCGGCTCCGCTGTGGGGCCTGCTGCCGGGCCGCGTGACCATGCAAAAGCGCCTGGCGGCCCTGGGGCCGCAGCAGCTGACCGTGGCAGGACATACGCTGCGCGGCCACACCTTCCACTATTCGACCAGCGACAGCAGCGCTCCCGTGGTGTCCCGCACGGCGCGGCCCCACGAGGCGGTTGCGCCGGATGCGGGTGAGGCTCTGTACCAGCAGGGCAGCATCCATGCCAGCTATTTCCATGCGTGGTTCCCGTCCAGCCCCGAGGCGGTTGCGCATCTGCTGGGCGGCCAGAGCAAAGCATGACATCCGCGTCACACCCCATCACTACCGAGCTCATCCTGGGCGGTCAGAAAAGCGGCAAATCCCGCCGCGCTGAGCTGCTGGCTCGCGACTGGCTGGCCCGGTCCGCCGACCACCGCGCCGTGCTGATCGCCACCGGGCAGACCTGGGACGACGAGATGCGCGAGCGCATCGCCCGCCACCAGCGCGACCGCGCCGAGCGCGTGCCAGGTTTGCAGACGGTGGAAGAGCCGCGCGATGTGGCCGCTGCCGTTGCGCGGCACAGCGCGCCGCAAACCCTGGTGGTGGTGGACTGCCTCACGCTGTGGCTCACCCACTGGACCATGCCCCTGGGGTTCGAAACCATGGATTTGGAGCAAAAACAGGCGCAAGCGCTAGAGTGGAATGCCCAGGCTGCTATGTTTTTGGAAGCAATTCGGCAGTCCCCCGGGCCCGTTGTTCTGGTGGGCAACGAAATTGGCCTGGGGGTCATCCCGATGGGGCGCGAGGTGCGCGCCTTTGTCGATGCGCTGGGCATGCTCAACCAGCAGGTGGCGCAGGTGTGTCCACGGGTCACGTTGATGGCTGCCGGTCTGCCTCTCACTTTGAAGGAACCCTGCTGATGAAACCAACCCCCGTGCGCCGCATCCTGTGGGTCATCGCCATCCTGGTGCTGCTGGGCCTGCTGATGGCCGGCCTCGCGCGTGCGCAGCCGGTGCACATCCGGGACGACCGGGGCCGCGAGGTCTCGCTGCCCCGGCCCCCGCAGCGCATCGTCAGCCTGTTGCCCTCGTTGACCGAAAGCGTGTGCGAACTGGAGCAATGCCACCGGTTGGTGGGTGTGGACCGCTACTCCAACTGGCCGGAGGCCGTGATTGCCAAGCTGCCCAAGGTGGGGGGCGGGCTGGACCCGAGCATCGAGGCCGTCGTGGCACTCAAGCCCGATGTGGTGCTGATGTCCGTCAGCTCGCGCGCCAGTGACCGGCTGGAGGCGCTCGGCCTCACCGTGGTGCAGCTGGAGCCCAAGACGCATGCCGACGTGCGCCGCGTGCTGGGCACGGTGAGCGACCTGCTGGGCGTGCCCCGGGCGCAAGGCTCCGACCGCCTCTGGCGTGTGATCGACGCGGGCGTGCTGGCGGCTGCACAGTCCCTGCCGCCCAAGGCCAAAAATGTGCGTGTGTACTTCGAGGTGAGCCGTGGGCCCTATGCAGCGGGCGAGGCGTCGTTCATTGGCGAATCGCTCACCCGGCTGGGCGTGCGCAACGTGGTGCCGGCGTCGCTGGGGCCGTTTCCGCGCCTGAACCCAGAGTTCGTGGTGCGCGCCAACCCCGACATCATCATGATCGGCAACCGCAGCATGCAGGCCATGGTGCCGTACCCCGGCTGGGCTTCCATGCGTGCCATCCGGGAGAACCGGCTGTGCGTGTTTGGCCCCGGCGATTCCGATGTGGTGGTGCGCCCTGGGCCGCGCATGGCCGAGGCGGCCCGCATCATGGCGCGGTGTCTGGTGGACAAAGCGTCATGACCAGCATTCCGATCGACTTGCCCACGGGTTCCGCCAGCCGCCGCGCCGCATGGTGTGCCGCCTGGCTGTTGCTCGCCAGCGCGTTGCTGGCGGTGTGTGGCGCCAGCGTGGGCAGCACGGGCTTTGACAGCGTGCTGCGCATGCACGGCGACCCTGTGGCCTGGCAGATCGTGTGGGACATCCGCCTGCCGCGCACGGCGGGTGCGTGGCTGGCGGGGGCGCTGCTGGGCCTGTCGGGCGCGGTGGCGCAGGGTTTGTTTCGCAACCCGCTGGCCGACCCGTACCTGCTGGGCAGCGCCTCGGGCGCAGCGCTGGGCGGGGCTGTCGCCATGGCGCTCTTCGGGGTGTCGCCGGTGGCGGCGCAGTGGATGGCCCGCATCGGCATCACGGGCATGGCATTTTTGGGGGCGGCGGGGGCGGTGGTTCTCACGCTGCTGCTCGCCAAGGGCGTGCAGCACACGCTGCGCTTGTTGCTGGCGGGGGTGATTGTGGGCGTGGTGCTGGGTGCGCTGCGTGACCTGGTGGAACTGGCCTCGCCCGACATCCTGCAGGCCATGCAGGCCTTCACGCTGGGCAGCACGGCTTTTGTGGGCTGGGCGGCCTGCTTGCTCATGGCCGTGGCCTGGGCGCTGTGCTCGGTGGTTGCCTGGATGCTGGCACGTGCGCTGGACGGCCTCACGCTGGGCGAGGCCACGGCCGCCAGCCTGGGCCTGCCACTCATGCCCATGCGTGTGGGGCTGGTGGCTGCCATGGCGCTGGCCACAGGCACGGCGGTGGCGCAGACGGGGCTCATCGCCTTTGTGGGGCTGGCGGCTCCGCACCTGGTGCGTTCCATCGTGCGCGTGACACACGAACGGCACATCGTGCTCTCCAGCCTGATGGGCGCGGTGCTGCTCATGGCGGCCGACATCCTGGCGCGCTGGCTGCTGGCGCCGCAGGAGCTGCCCGTGGGCGTCCTCACGGCGGCCCTGGGCGGCACCTATCTGCTGTGGCTCATGCACCGGCGCACCTCGCAGGGGGGCGCACTATGAAATCAATAGCTATCAGTGCAAATGGAATAAGCGCCAGCATCGGGAATCGCTCGATATTGCAGGGCATTGACCTGCAATTGCCCGCCGGGCGCTGGACCAGCATCGTCGGCCCCAACGGCGCGGGCAAGTCCACCCTGCTCAAGGTGCTGGCGGGCCTGCTGCCACGTGTGGCGGTGCAGGGCGACGTGTTGTTGCTCGGCCGCCCGCTGGCGCAAATCCCGGCGCGCGAACGCGCCCGCCAGCTCGCCTGGCTGGGACAGAACGAAGGCTCGGCCGACGATCTGACCAGTTATGACGTGACCATGCTCGGCCGCCTGCCGCACCAGGCCTGGCTGGCGCCGCCGGGTGCGGCCGACCATGCAGCGGTGGAGGAGGCGCTGCGCACCACGCAGGCCTGGGACTGGCGCCACCGCCCGCTGTCGCAGCTGTCGGGCGGCGAACGCCAGCGCGTGCTGCTGGCCCGCGCCCTGGCGGTGCAGGCGCAGGTGCTGCTGATGGACGAGCCCCTGGCCAACCTCGACCCGCCGCACCAGACCGACTGGCTGCACACCATGCGTGCACTGGTCGATGCGGGGGGCACGGTGGTCAGCGTGCTGCACGAGGTGTCGCTGGCGCTGCAGTCCGACGACATGGTGGTGATGGCACAGGGCCGCGTGCTGCACCAGGGCGCCTGCGATGCACCCGCCACGCACGCGGCACTGGAGAGCGTGTTTGACCACCGCATCCACGTGCGGCATCTGGATGGCATGTGGATGGCGCTGCCATCGATGCAGCGCAAGCACAGCCAATGAAACAACACATGGATTGAGGGAGTGGAAGCATGAACATCGAATCGGGTTTCTCGCAGGTCGCGCAGTCGTTGCTCTGGCCGGTGCTGGTGCTGGTGGGGCTGGCGTTTGTCTACGCGCTGTGGTCGGGCGGCGCCACGCTCATGGAGGCGTGGCAGCGCTGGCGCCAGCCGCAGTACCGTTCGCTGCGCGTGGCTCCGGGTTTGTCAATGGAAGAGCTGGAGCTGCAACTGGTGCGCCAGGTGGAGCCCGTGCGCCTGCTCAGCCGCCTGTCGCCCATGCTGGGGCTGATCGCCACGATGATCCCGCTGGGCCCTGCGCTGCAGAGCGTGGCGGCGGGCAACGGCCAGCAGGCGCTGGCGGTGTTCAGCGGCGCCTTTGCGGGTGTGGTGCTGGCGCTGGCCGCCGCGTCGGTGGGCCTGGTGGTGTACTCGGTGCGCCGCCGCTGGCTGCTGGCCGAGCTGCTGGTGGTGCGCAAGGAGCGTGGGGTGGCGCAATGAGCTTGCGCCACTTGAACGTCCTGGCCGAGGACGACGACGATCCGATGCTGTCCGCCGTGAACCTGGTGGACGTGTTCCTGGTGCTGGTGGTGGCGCTGCTCACGGCCGTGGCCGTGCAGACCCAGACGAGCGCCAACGAAAGCGTCACCATCATCCGCAACCCCGGCCAGCCCGACATGGAAGTAGTCGTGCGCGAGCAGGGCAAGGAAGTGCGCTTCAAGGGCGCTGGCAGCGCAGCGCAAGGGCAGGGCGTGCGCGCGGGCGTGGCCTACAAGCTCGAAGACGGCAACATCGTCTACATCCCTGAAACGGGCGCTGCTCCTTCCGGCGCTTCGGCCGGTGGCGCGGGTGGCGCCGCCACGCCGGCACCCGCCAAGCCATGACGGCGCTGATCCTGCGCGCGGCACTGTGGTGCCTGCTGCTGGCTGCGCCGCTGGCGCATGCCGTCCAGGCTGAGAAAGCCTTGGCAGCGGGCGGCGCTGAAAATACAGCGCCGGTGCTGCTCTGGCTCACGTCCGACATCACCACCGCCCCGCGCACGGCAATGGTGCAGCGCCTGGCTGGCGAGGCGGGCCTGGGTTTTGTGCATATCGACTACCCGCTGGCTGGCCCGGCGGTGCTGGACGCGGCCCAGGCCCAAAAGCTGGAGCGCGCACTGGCAGGCGCCGCAATGGTGTGGGTGGATGCCCCGCATGCCAGCGTGGAGGCGCGCTTGCGCCGCATGGTCGGCGCGCAGCTCGATGCCCGCGCCGCACGTTTCCCCGGCCGCGTGGTCTGGGTGCCTGCGGGCACGCCTGCTGTGGACCTGTCCGCGCTGGAGGCTCCCGCCCGCATGGTGGCCTACCTGCAGGCGGGCGGCCCGCGCAATCTGAAGAACGCCATCGCCCTGGCGCGCGCCACGGTGGCAGGTGTTGCGATGCCGACCTTGCCCGCGCCCGACATCCTGCCCCCCCGGGGTATCCACCACCCCGACGCGCCCCGCCTGCTGCCCAACGCCGCCGCGCTGGAGGCCTGGCGCCAGGGCCAGCCCGCGCTGCGCAGCCTGCCCGCCGTGGCCGTGCTGGTGCACCGCCACCACTTCATCGACGGCAGCACGGAGTGGCTCGATGCCTGGCTGCGCACCTTCCGCCAGCAGGGTCTGTTCGCCTATGCGGCCTTCGGTCAGCAGGTCACGGCGCAGACGCTGGCCGAGGTGCTGGAGTTGCCCGCTGAAGGAGGCTCTGGCCCAGGCCCGGGCCGCCTGCATGCCTCGGCCCTGGTGCTGCACCAGCTCGTGCCCCAGGCCGCTGCGCTTCAGCCGCTGTTGGCACGCTGGGGCGTGCCCCTGCTGGGCACGCAGCCTTACCGCGCAGGTGATGCCGCTGCGTGGGAGGCCAGCGATACGGGCCTCTCGCTGTCCGATGTGCCGTTCTACCTGGCGCAGCCCGAAGCGGCAGGTGCCATCGATCCCATCCTGGTGGCGGCCCACGGCGCCGAGGGCAAGGACTTTCGCCTCATCGAGCGCCAGGCCCAGGCCGTAGCCGCCAAGGCGCGACGGCTGATCGCACTGCAGACCCAACCCGCCGCCGACAAGCGCCTGGTCGCCATGGTCTACAACTACCCGCCGGGCGGCACCAATTTCGGCGCGTCGTTCCTCAACGTGCCGCGCAGCCTGGAGCAGGTGTCGGGCGGTCTGGCCCAGGCGGGCTACCGCACGCAGCAGGTGCCCGAGCAGGGCTGGATCGATGGGCTCAAGCCGCTGCTGGCCGCCTATTACCCCGGTGCTGATGTGCGCGCGCTGCTGCAAAACGGACAGGCCGCCGCGCTGCCACTGGCGCGTTATGAGCAGCACCTGGCCACGCTGCCGAAGGCCGTGCGCGAGCGCATGAATGCGCACTGGGGCACTCCCGCAAAGAGCCGCTACGTGGTCGAGTGGCAGGGCGAAAAGGTGTTCGCCATCCCGCGCCTGCAGGTGGGCAAGCTCTCGGTATTGCCCCAGCCCCCGCGCGAAGAAACCCTGCGCCTGGGCCAGAACCCGTTCATGCACAAGTCCAAGGCGCCGCTGTCGCACCATTACCTGGCCGTGTACCTGTGGGCGCAGCTGGAGGCCGATGCGCTCATCCACTTCGGCACGCACGGCACGCAGGAATGGGCCGGTGGCAAGGCGCGTGCGCTGGATGTGCACGACGACGCGCTGCTGCCCCTGGGCGACCTGCCCGTGGTCTATCCCTACATCGTGGACAACCTGGGCGAGGCCCTCACTGCCAAGCGCCGGGGCCGCGCCGTGCTGGTGAGCCACCGCACGCCCGTGTTCGCCCCGGCGGGCTTCGAGGCGCGCATGGCCCACATGCACGAGGTGATGCACGAATGGGAAACCGTGGACGAAGGCCCCACGCGCCGCGCGCTCGAAAAGCAGCTGGTTGCGCAGTTTGTAGAGCACCAGCTGCACCGCGACCTGGGCTGGAGCGCCGAGCGCATCACGGCCGACTTCCACGGCTTTCTTGAAATTCTGCATCCCTACCTGGACCAGCTCGCGCAAAGCTCGCACCCCAAGGGCCTGGCCGTGTTCGGCCGCGTGCCCGCGCCCGAGCAGCGGCGCGAGACCATCCTGCAGGCGCTGCGCAAGCCACTGATCGAGGCGCTGGGCGAGGACATCGACGAAGCCTTCCTCATCAAGCACGACGCGGTGTTGGCCGCACGCCCCGCGCGCTGGCTGGAAGTGGCGCTGACCGACGCGCAGGCCGCCAGCGTGCTGGACCTGCGCCCCGTGCTGCCTGACGCGCCGCCCGCACAGGACGGCTTGGTGCGCGCCGAAGACCATGTGCCCAACCGCGCCGCGCGCCAACCCATCGACACGCCCGCGCTGCTGCAGCTGGCACAGCGCGCGCAAGAGCTGGAGCGCCTGCTGGCCACGGAAGGCGAGCTACCCGGCTTGCTGGCCGCGCTGGAAGGGCGCTACCTGCCCGCTGCGTACGGTGGCGACCCCATCCGAAACCCCGACAGCCTGCCCACGGGCCGCAACCTCACGGGGCTGGACCCGAGCCGCTTGCCCACGCGCCAGGCCTATGCCGTGGCGCAGACGCTGTTCAACGACTGGTTCAAGGACTATCAGGCGCGCCATGGCGGCCAGGCGCCGCAGCGTTTGGCGCTGTCGCTGTGGGCGGGTGAAACGCTGCGCCATCAGGGCATCATGGAAGCCCAGGCGCTGGTGGCGCTGGGCATGCGCCCGGTGTGGGATGACTCGGGCCGCCCGGTGCGCGTCGAGACCATTGCCGCAGAAGAGCTCAAACGCCCGCGCGTTGATGTGCTCATGAGCATCACCGGCTCGTACCGTGACCAGTTCCCCGCGCTGATGGCGCTGCTCGACCGTGCGGTGGCCCAGGCCGCCACGGCCGAGCCCGGCAACGTGATTGCGCGCAACACCGAGCAGATCGACCAGGAGCTGCGCAAGCAAGGCGTGCCCCGCGCACAGGCTGAGCAACTGGCACGCGTGCGCTCGTTCGGCAATGCGGTGGGCGACTACGGCACCGGCCTGTCCGACGCGGTGCAAAGCGACGGCCTGCAGACCAACGATGCGCGCCTGGGCCAGATGTTCCTCGAACGCATGAGCCAGCCTTATCTGGAGGGTGAACCCGTGGCCGGCGTGGCGGGCGGTGTGGCGGCCCAGGCATTGGGTGCCCACCTGCGCCGCACCGATGCCGCCATCCTGTCGCGCAGCTCGCACCTGTATGCCATGGTCAGCTCGGACGACCCGTTTCAGTACCTGGGCGGCCTGTCGGCGGCCGCCCGCGTGGCCGGGCGAGCGCAGGGGCTGGAGCTGCATGTGGCCCAGCTGCAGGATGCAGGCGAGCCCACTACCGAAACTGCACAGCGCGCCATTGCGCTGGAGATGCAGTCGCGCTACCTGCACCCGGGCTGGCTCCAGGCGCAGAAGGCCGAGGGCTATTCGGGCACGCTGCAGGTGCTCAAGGCCGTGCAGTTCGCCTGGGGCTGGCAGGCCGTGGCGCCCGACACGGTGCGCAGCGACCATTGGCAAAGCTTCTACGACGTGCTGGTGCGCGACAAGCACCACCTGGGCCTGCCCGAGTGGCTGAAAGAACATCCACAGGCCTACGCCCAGTCGCTGGAGCGCCTGGTGCAGGCGCAGCGTCAGGGCTATTGGCAGGCCGATGCCGACACGCAAAAACAGCTCGCGCAGATGTACCAGGAGCTGACGCGTGCCGCGCCTCTGGCGGCCGAGCTGCCCAGCGTGCGCCGCTGGGTGGAGCGAGCGGCGCGTGGTGAGTCCGTAGAGCTGACCCCGCCTGCTGGCATGGCCATTGCCGCGCCGCAGTCGCCAGCCCTGGCAGCGCCACAGCCTGCGCCCCCCGCCGCTGACCTGCCCGCGCCGCCCGCCCAGGCAGAAGCACCACCTTCTGCGCCCGCCGTGCCTACCATGGGCGTGTTGCTGGAGCGGCAGCCCGAGCCAGCCCCTTCTGACAGCGCCACCGAACCCAGCCCCGTGGAGCGCATGGCGGGCATCGTGGCCCTCCTGGTCATGGCCCTGGTGGCGATGGCGGGTGCCGCGTGGCAGGCGCGCCTTCCGTCCTCGCTGTCTTCCCCGTTGCAACCGACTGGCGTGTGATGCCCGGTCTCTCTGAAAGAATCGACACCATGCAGATCGAAACCCCGCCCACCGAAAAACGCTACGAAAAGCCCGAGGGCGAACGCCGGGGCCTTGTCATCGTCAACACCGGCGACGGCAAGGGCAAAAGCACGGCCGCCTTTGGCCTGGCGCTGCGCGCGCATGGCCGGGGCAAGGCTGTGAAGATCTTCCAGTTCATGAAGGTGCCCACCGCGCGTTTTGGCGAGCACCGCATGTTCGAGCAGATCGGCCTGCCCATCGAGGGGCTGGGCGACGGCTTCAGCTGGAAGAGCAAGGACCTGGAGCACTCGGCCCAGCTCGCGCGCGACGGCTGGGAAAAGGCGCGCGCCGCCATCCTGTCGGGCGAGCATTTTCTGGTGGTGCTGGACGAGATCACCTACCCGCTGATCTACGGCTGGCTGCCGCTCGACGGCGTGTTGCAGACCCTGCGCGATCGGCCCAAGGACGTGCACGTGTGCCTCACCGGCCGCCGCTGCCCCCCCGAGATCATTGAGCTGGCCGACACCGTGACCGAGATGCAGTTGATCAAGCACGCGTTCAAGGCGGGCATTCCCGCGCAGCGCGGCATCGAAGACTGAGCCACTGTGTCCGAGCACTGGTCCTTGCTACTGCTCCCTGGCCTGGGCTGGCCTGCGGCAGCGGTGTGGATGGGCGTGCCGTTGCTGGCATTGGCCATTGACTGGTGGTTGGGGGAGCCGCCCGCCCGCTGGCACCCGGTGGTGTGGATGGGCACGGCCTTGCACTGGGGGGGCGAGCGGGTGGCCCCGCTGACGCCTGTGGCACAGGACTTTCGGCGTTTTTGGCTGGGGGCGCTAGTGTGGATTGCCTTGGCTGCTATTGTTTTGATAGTTTCCTGGTGGTTGCAGCACCTGGCGTTGACGCTGATGGGTTGGCTTGCCCTCGGCATGCTGGCGCTGCTGCTCAAGCCCCTGCTGGCCTGGCGCATGCTGCACGACGAGGTGCTGGCAGTGGAAGTGGCGCTGGGCCAGTCGCTGCCCGCCGGGCGCGCGCAGCTGGCTCGCTTGGTGAGCCGGGACGTGAGCGCTCTCACCGCCGTGCAGGTGCGCGAGTCGGCCATCGAGTCGCTGGCCGAGAACCTCAACGATTCCGTGGTGGCGCCGCTGTTCTGGTTTGCGCTGCTGGGCCTGCCAGGGGCTGCGCTGTACCGCCTGGCCAACACGGCCGATGCCATGTGGGGTTACCCCGGCATGCGCAGCGGGCGCTACTGGCAATGGGCGGGCAAGTGGGCGGCGCGGGCGGACGATGTGCTGTCTTGGGTGCCGGCCCGCATCACCGCCTTGTTGCTGGCGATGGTCGCCAGGGGACTGCCGTTTTCCACGCTGGCCCGCCAGGCGCGCAAGACGCCATCGCCCAACAGCGGCTGGCCTATGGCGGCCATGGCACTGGCGTTGAACGTGCGCCTGGCCAAGCCCGGGGTGTACACGCTGCACAGCAATGGCCGCCGGGCGGGGCCGCTCGATACGCGGCGCGCTGCACGCCTGGGCACGCAGGTGGTCCTGGCCATGGTGCCCGTGGTGGCGGGCCTGCAGTTGCTGGTGCTGGTGGTGTTTGCCTGGGCGCATGCATGAGCTCGCCGCGTCGTTTCTCTGCGCCCACGCCGTTGCACGGTGGCCCGGACGCCGCGGGCGTTCCGGTGTTTGATTTCTCGACCAACAGCAACGCCTGCGGGCCATGCCCCGAGGCGCTGCACGCCGTGCGGGCGGCCGACGCCACACGCTACCCCGACCCGGCCTACACGGCGCTGCGCGAGGCCCTGGGCGCCTTCCACGGCGTATCGCCAGGGCGCATCGTGCTGGCGGCCAGTGCCAGCGAGTTCATCCACCGCATCACCGCGCTGGCCGCACAGCAGGGCGCGGTGCAGGTAGCCGTGCCGCCACACAGCTATGGCGACTACGCCCAGGCCGCGCAGGTGCGCGGGCTGGAGGTGCTGCGGGGCGGCGGCGCCGCAGCGGGCCTGCAATGGGCGTGCGAGCCCTCCAGCCCTCTGGGTGTGGAAGATCCCTCGTTGCGCGGTTGGCGACAAAGCGATGCCGACGTTGCCTGGCGTGTGCTCGACTGCGCGTATGTCCCCCTGCGGCTCGGCGCGGAGGGCGCATGGGCTGGCGCGCCGTCGCCGCTCATGCCTTCGGCCTGCTGGCAGCTCTGGACCCCCAACAAGGCCCTGGGGCTGACGGGTGTACGTGCCGCCTATGCGATTGCGCCGCCAGACTGTGAAGAGCAGGCACTGGGCCTGACGGCCCTGGCGTCTTCCTGGCCCGTGGGTGCCCACGGCGTGGCACTGCTGCAGGCGTGGACGCAGGCCACCGTGCAGCAATGGCTGGTGCACAGCCTGCGCACTTTGAGCGATTGGAAGGCGCGCCAGCAGACGCTGTGCACCGATCTGGGCTGGGCTGTGCACGCGGGCAGCCTGGCCAACTATTTCTGCGTGCAGCCTGCCACCACCACATTGCAGAGCGACCTGGCTGCGCTGCGTGCCCGTGGCATCAAGCTGCGCGATGCGGCGTCGTTCGGCCTGCCCGGCACCGTGCGCCTGGGGGTGCTGGCGCCCGCCGCACAAGATGCGCTGCAGGCTGCATGGCAGGCCATCTTGGGCCCTGCGGGCCGTACCATCCCGCATTCCATCGGATCGAGGGAGACCTTGTGAGAACCATCACCGTCAATCGCTACGTCACGCCGCTGCGTGAAGGTGGCTCCATGCCCGCCATCGTCGAGGGCGACGACCTGGGCACCTACGTGCTCAAGTTCCGTGGCGCAGGGCAGGGCGTGCGCGCACTGCTGGCCGAGATCATTGCGGGCGGCATCGCCCGTGCGCTGGGCCTTCCCGTGCCCGAGATCGTGCTGGCCCAGCTCGACCCCGCCCTGGCGCAGACCGAGCCCGATCCCGAAATCCAGGACCTGGTGCGCGCCAGCGGTGGCCTGAACGTGGGGCTGGATTACCTGTCGGGCGCGCTCAATTTCGACCCGGCTGTGGATGTGGTGTCGGATGATTTTGCCTCGCGCCTCGTGTGGTTCGATGCCTTGGTGGGCAATGTGGACCGCACTGCGCGCAACACCAATCTGCTGATGTGGCACCGCCAGCCCTGGCTCATCGACCACGGTGCGGCACTGACCTTTCACCACGCCTGGAACGGCACGGTGGCCTTGCCCGCCAAACCTTTTGCGTCCATTGCCGACCATGTGCTGCTGGCCCGGGCCACGCTGCTCGCGCAGGTGGATGCCGAGCTGGCCGCACGCCTCACGCCCGAGGTGGTGGCGGGCATCCTGGCCGAGGTGCCCGACGAGTTTTTGGTGCTGGCCGGTGCAGATCACGAAGAAGGCCTGCTGACCGCTGCCCTTACCCACCGCCAGGCCTATGTGGACTACTTCTGCGCCCGCCTGGCCGGGCGCGCCACCTGGGTGAATGCACTGAAGGAGGCCGCCGATGCACGTGCCTGAGGTGTATGACTACGCCATCGTGCGCGTGGTGCCGCGCGTGGAGCGCGAAGAGTTCATCAACGCGGGCGTGATCCTGTCGTGCCAGCGCACCGGCTTTCTCCGGGCTGCCATCGCGCTCGATGAAGCGCGCCTGCTGGCCATGGACCCGCACGCCGACATCGATACCGTGCGCCGCCATCTGGCCGCCATCGTGGCCATCTGTGCGGGCGACGAAGGCTGTGGCCCCATTGCGCGCCTGCCGTACCGCCAGCGCTTTCACTGGCTCACCGCCAAACGCAGCGCCATCATCCAGACCTCTCCCGTGCACACGGGCCGCTGCACCGATGCGGCTGCAGCACTTGAACACATCATGGACCGCATGGTCCGCCCACTGCCTTGACTGAAAACTCTGCTCCCCAATTGGCCCGTTGTGTGATGGTGCTTGGCACCACCAGCGGCGCGGGCAAAAGCTGGCTCACCACGGCGCTGTGCCGCTACTACAGCAACCAGGGTCTGAAGGTTGCTCCGTTCAAGGCACAGAACATGAGCAACAACGCACGTGTGGTGTCGGGCCCTGCGGGTGTGATGGGTGAAATCGGCAGCGCCCAGTATTTCCAGGCCCTGGCTGCGCGTGCCGAGCCTGAGGTGCGCATGAACCCGCTGCTGCTCAAGCCCGAGGCCGACACGCACAGCCAGGTCGTGCTGATGGGGCAGGTGAGCGCCGAGCTCACCGCCATGCCCTGGCGCGGCCGCAGCGAAAAGGTGTGGCCGCAGATCGCCGCAGCGCTGGATGCACTGCGCGCCGAGAACGACGTGGTGGTGATCGAGGGCGCCGGTTCGCCCGCAGAGATCAACCTGCACGCGAGCGACATCGTGAACATGCGCGTGGCCCGCCATGCCGATGCTCGCTGCCTGCTGGTGACCGACATCGACCGGGGCGGCGCGTTCGCCCACCTGTACGGCACCTGGGCACTGTTGCCCGAGGACGAGCGCGCGCTGATCCAAGGCTTTGTGCTTAACAAGTTTCGCGGCGATGCCAGCCTGCTGGCGCCTGCGCCGCAGATGCTGCAAGACCTCACGGGTGTGCCCACCGTGGCCACCATCCCCATGCAATGGCGCCATGGCCTGCCCGAGGAGGACGGCGTGTTTGATGACCGCACGTTGTCAGCGGGCGCGGTGCACACCACCGTGGCTGTCATCGCCTACCCGCGCATCAGCAACCTGGACGAGTTTCAGCCGCTCAAGAACGTGCCCGGCGTGCGCCTGATCTGGGCGCGCAGCCCGGCCGACCTGGCGGGCCTCAAGCCCCCCGACTGGGTGGTGCTGCCGGGCTCCAAGTCCACCGCTGCCGACCTGGCCTGGCTGCGCGCGCAAGGGCTTGACCAGGCCATTGCCCATCACGCGGGGCAGGGCGGCACGGTGCTGGGCGTGTGTGGCGGCCTGCAGATGCTGGGCGAGGCATTGATCGACACCGCAGGCATCGACGGCAATGCGCCGGGTCTGGGCCTGCTGCCGCTGGTCACCACCTTTGAGGTTGCCAAGACCGTGCAACGCACCCAGGCGCAGTTTGGTGCGGTGTTGGGGGCCTGGGCCGCGCTGGCGGGTGTGTCTGTCACGGGCTACGAAATCCACCACGGCCAGACCGCCCAGCACCCGGCCATGGCTGCCAAGGGCGATGTGGCGCGCGAGGTCATCCCCGGCATTGCCTGGCAGAACGCGGCAGGCAACGTGCTGGGTGTGTACCTGCACGGCTTGTTCGAGGATGCCGCAGTGCTGCACGCGCTGTTTGGCGCGCAGGCGCCCACGCTGGACAGCGTGTTTGACGGCCTTGCAGGCTTCCTGGGCACCAGCTTCACACCGGGCGTGCTGGATGCGCTGGTGGCGCCTTAGCACGCCGGATACCGTGGCGCCATTCAGCCCCTCACACCCGTTCGCAGTGGCAGGCGAGGGTGGTGTACGGAAAGCGCACGGTGTCTTGCCCGCGCAGCGCGGGGTGTCGGGCTATCAAAGCCTCGATCTGGGCGCGCACCTTGGCGCGTTCAGCATCCGGCAGGGCCGCGATGAAACTGATCGACATGAAACGGTCCACGATGACCTGCTGGGGTGGCCCCACATGCTCGTGGGTCAGCCGGGTCTCGACCAATGGGCCGAAACCGGGGTGTGGAAAGGGTTTGCGCCAGTCGCCCTTGTAGAAGCGCGGGGCATCGCCCTCGTAGGGCGTGATGATGGTGGTGAGCTCGGCCACCCAGTCCACCGACTCATCGCGCACGTTCCACACCAGTCCCAGCTTGCCGCCCGGCCGCAGCACGCGGTGGAATTCGTCCAGGGCTTCGCGGGTGGCAAACCAGTGGAAGGCCTGTGCACAGACCACGGCATCCAGCGCGCCGGACGGCAGTGGAATGGCCTGTGCCGTGCCCGCCACGGCGCGCACCGTGGGCAGTTGCAAGGCTTCGATCTTGGCGCGCATGGCGTCCACGGGCTCCACGCCCACCACTGTGGCCCCGGTGGTTGCGAGCAGCGCGGTGAATTTGCCGGTGCCCGCACCCACATCGGCCACCTCGCGACCGGGGCCCAGTCCCAACGTCTGTGCCAGCCAGGCCGACAGCGCCGCCGGGTAGTCCGGCCTGCCGCGCGCGTAGGCCTGCGCTTCTTTTTCAAAACCCTGCTGTGCCGCTTTGTGCACGGCGTTCTTTGTGTTCTCCATCACCATGACCTCACCTTTCGTACTTCCATCCGTTGCTGACCTGCATGATGCCGCGTTGGCCAGCCGCCTGCAGCACGTCATTGACCACAAGACTAAGCCCCTGGGCTCGCTGGGCCTGCTGGAGCGCCTGGCGCTGCGCCTGGGCGCAATTCTGGGCACCGAATCCCCCGTGCTGCATGCCCCCCAGATGCTGGTGTGCGCGGGCGACCACGGCCTGGCCGCGCGGGGTGTCTCGGCGTTCCCGAGCGATGTGACCTGGCAGATGGTGGAGAACTTTCTGGCGGGTGGCGCGGCCGTGAGCGTGCTTGCGCGCCAGCATGGCCTGGGCCTCACGGTGGTGGACTGTGGCGTGGCCAAGCCCATTGCTGCGCGCGATACAGCACCCGGTCAGCCGCGCTTGTTGCTGCGCAAGGTGTCACCCGGCACGCAGGATGCCTCCGTCGGCCCGGCCATGAGTGCCGAGCAATGTGCCCAGGCGCTGGCCAACGGGGTGGAGGTGGTGCGTGCCCTGCCAGGCAACGCCTTGCTGCTGGGCGAGATGGGGATTGCCAACACCTCGGTGGCGTCGCTGCTGCTGGCGCGCCTGGCGGGGCTGCCGCTGGCCGAGGTGACGGGCGCGGGCACGGGGCTGGATGCTGCGGGCATCGAACGCAAGCGCGCCGTGCTGCAGCAGGCGCTGGATGCCAATGCGGGCGCCACCAGCCCGTTGGAGGCCCTGGCTGCCCTGGGTGGCTACGAGGTGGCCACGCTGGTGGGCGCAGTGCTGCAGGCAGCGGCCGAGCGGCGCGTGATTGTGGTGGATGGCTTCATCACCAGCGCGGCCGTGCTGGTGGCCAGCCGCATTGCGCCGCAGGTGCTGCAGCGCTGCGTGTTTGCCCACCGTTCGGGCGAACGGGGCCACAGCCTGATGCTGGCGCAGATGCAGGCAGAGCCCTTGCTGGACTTGGGCCTGCGCCTGGGCGAGGGGTCGGGCGCGGCGCTGGCCTGGCCGTTGCTGCAATCGGCCTGCGCCGTGCTGCGCGAGATGGCGAGTTTTGAATCGGCTGGCGTGGCGACGCAGACGGCCTGAGCCGCCCTGCTTGGGCAGGCTCTAGCCCACCACGGTCTGGTTGCGGCCTTCTTCCTTGGCGCGGTACAGCGCGGCGTCGGCGCGGGAGAGCATCGCGTCCAGGGTCTCGTGTGACCCGGACCAGCTGGTCAGCCCGATGCTCACCTCGCAGTCCAGCGGGTGCCCCGAGGCCAGCGTGGCGTGGATGCGCTGGGCCACGGCCAGGGCCGCTTGCGCGTCGGCTCCCGGCAGCAGCACCAGAAATTCCTCGCCCCCGTAGCGGCCCAGGCGGTCGGCGCGGCGCAGCACCTGGCGGGTGCGCTCGGCAAAGTGCACCAACACCGCATCGCCGTGCTGGTGGCCGCGTGTGTCGTTCACCGCCTTGAAGTTGTCCAGGTCCACCATCATGATGGACGGACCGCCGCCGTAGCGCTGTGCGCGCTCCAGCTCGTCCTCGCAGCGCTGCAGCAAGGCACGGCGGTTGAGGGTTTGGGTCAGCGAGTCATAGGTGGCCAGATGCTCCAGCTCGGTGCGCAAGCGGTCCGTAGCCATCAGCACTGCGCCAATGGACAACATCAGCACGGTGAGCGCATAGGCACCGATGTACAGGGTCTGGAACAGCGAGGGCTCCATCAGGTCGTTGCCCGCGTGCCCAGCCAGGATGGAACCCAGCCTGACCCCCAGTACCAGCATGTGCAGGCCCAGCATCACCTCCACCAGCCGCACCGGGAAGTTGCGCCCCCCGTGGCGCAGCATGAAACGCAGTTGCGCGGCGTACAGCGCCCCCATCACCACGGTGAAAAACCCCACCCGCACCGCATAGTTGGGCCACCCGTAGGTCAGCCAGGCAAACACCACCGTGGTGCCTGCCATCACCCAGTTCCAGGTGCGCCAGGTGGCGGGCTGGCCCATGAACTGGCGGGTGCCCATGTAATAAGTGACCGAGCCCAGCACCAGCAACTGGTTGGCCAGCACCAGGCCCAGCCAGTCGGGGATGGCGCCACGCGCGCCAAACAGCACGGTGGACAGCAGCCACAGCAATGGCGCCGCCGCCCATCCGCCCACGCCCCGGATGCTGGGCGGGTAGTGCCGCCGCATGAACAGCAGCACCAGGGCCATGACGGCAGACATGAAGCCCGCCAGGGCGATCATGGAGCGCGGGTCGAGGTTCGTCATGCGGCAGGCAAGAGGAGGGGGAGGGACGTGCTGACGTAATAAATTGTTTCAAAGGCGAAGCCAGTATAGCCACGCACCCGCACGGCTCAGCGCTGTTTCGGTGCATGGTTTGCCCGAGGTTGGACCAGGGGCAGCGCGGGTGTGGACCGGTATGGGGCGGCAATGTGCGCCGTGTTGGTGCATTTTGTATGCAAAGTTCATAGAACATTGTGTACAAAGTTGGCATGGGCCTTGCGTAGGGCATACGCCATGCAAAGCACCCACCCTGCGCCCACCTCCGCCGCCATTGAAATCGTGGCGCTGACCAAACGCTACGCCCAAGGCAAGCCCGCCGTGGATGCGATCAACCTGCGCATTGCCAGCGGCAGCTACTGCTGCCTGCTGGGGCCTTCGGGCTGCGGCAAGAGCACCACGTTGCGCATGATCGCTGGGCACGAATCGGTGACGAGCGGCGACATCCTGCTGGAAAACCGCAACATCACCGACCTGCCCGCCGCCGCACGCGGCACGGCCATGATGTTCCAGAGCTTTGCGCTGTTTCCGCACCTCTCGGCGCTCGATAACGTGGCCTTCAGCCTCAAGATGAAAGGCGTGGCCAAGGCCGAACGCCAGGCCAAGGCGCGCGACCTGCTGGAGCGCGTGGCCCTGGGCCACCTGGCCGAGCGCAAGCCCGCAGAACTCTCCGGCGGGCAGCAGCAGCGCGTGGCGCTGGCGCGGGCCCTCATCACCCAGCCGCGTGTGCTGCTGCTCGACGAGCCGCTGTCGGCGCTCGACCCCTTCCTGCGCATCCAGATGCGCGCCGAGCTGCGCCGCTGGCAAAAAGAGCTGGGACTGACCTTCATCCATGTGACCCACAGCCAGGAAGAGGCCATGGCCCTGGCCGACACCATGGTGGTGATGAACCACGGCGTGATCGAGCAGGTGGGTTCGCCCCACGAGGTCTACAACCGGCCCGCCAGCGAATTCGTGGCGCGCTTCATGGGCGGGCACAACGTGATCGACACACCCGAAGGCAAGGTGGGCGTACGCACCGACCACCTGCAGATTGCCCCCGCCAGTGCCGAGCTGCCCTGGGGCGCCCAGCGCATGCAGGCCGTGGTGACCGATGTGGAATACCAAGGCACCTATGTGCTGGTGGGCCTGCAAAAGCACGGCGCAGTTCTGTCGGCCAACGCCACGGCGGCGTATTCGGTGATGGTGTCCGAGGCCGCCTTTGCTGCGCAGCCCTACCAGGTGGGGCAGGGCGTGCAACTGCACTGGACGCCTGACCAGGCGCACCCGCTCTCCCAGCCTGCTGTCGCATCACTGGCGGTGGCCGCTCCCGCAGTGGCCGTCGCCGCCTGACCGCGTCGCCACGTCCGCTTTTTTTTCCACCCGTCCCCTTCCGCAACCCAAGGAGTTTTCCCATGTCCGATGCTTCCCGTGCTGATTCCCCTCTTGTTGTCTCCGATGCCACTGGTGTGGCTCGCCGCTCGCTGCTCAAGGGCACGGCGGGCATCCTGGCCGCTGGCATGTTCCCGGCCGTGCATTCGCAGGAAAAGATCGTGCTGCGCTACCTGGGCACGGCGGTGAACCAGGACAAAGCGATTGCCGAGAAGTTCAAGGCCGACACCGGCATCGAGATCCAGTACGTGGCCGTGACCACCGACGACGTGACCAAGCGCGCCGTCACCGCGCCCAACAGCTTTGACCTGATCGACACCGAGTACTTCTCGCTGAAAAAGATCGTCCCCACCGGCAACCTCAAGGGCATCGACACCAAGCGCATCAAGAACGCCGACAAGATCACCACGCTGTTCACTACCGGCCAGGTGGCTGGCAAAGCCGTGGGCGACCAGGGCACCGCACCCAAGAAGGTGATCTACCTGGAAGGTGAAAAGTCCAAGAAGTTCGCGACCGCGCCCACGCAGTTCATGAGCCTGATCCCCACCGTGTACAACGCCGACACGCTGGGCATCCGCCCCGACCTGATCAAGCGCCCGATCAACTCGTGGGCCGAGCTGCTCAACCCCGAGTTCAAGGGCAAGACCGCGATTTTGAACATCCCCTCCATCGGCATCATGGACGCCGCCATGGTGGTCGAGGCCATGGGCCTCTACAAGTACCCCGACAAGGGCAACATGACCAAGAAGGAGATTGATCTCACGATCAAGACCCTGATCGAGGCCAAGAAGCAGGGCCAGTTCCGCGCGCTGTGGAAGGACTTCAACGAGTCGGTGAACCTGATGGCATCGGGCGAAGTGGTGATCCAGTCGATGTGGAGCCCCGCCGTCACCGCCGTGCGCACCAAGGGCATCGCCTGCAACTTCCAGCCCCTGAAGGAAGGCTACCGCGCCTGGGCCGCCGGCTTTGGCCTGCCCGCCACGCTGAGCGGCCGCAAGCTCGATGGCGCGTACGAGTTCATCAACTGGTTCCTCGACGGCTGGGCCGGTGCCTACCTGAACCGCCAGGGCTACTACAGCGCCGTGCTGGAGACCGCCAAGTCCAAGATGGAAGCCTACGAGTGGGCCTACTGGATGGAAGGCAAGCCCGCTACGCAGGACATCAAGAGCCCCAATGGCGATGTGCTGGCCAAGGCTGGCGCAGTGCGCGACGGCGGCAGTTATGAGTCGCGCATGGGCGGCATTGCCTGCTGGAACGCGTTGATGGACGAGAACAACTACATGGTGCAGAAGTGGAATGAGTTTGTGGCTGCATGAGGTAGGCACCCCCTGAGGCGCTTTGCGCCTTCACCCCTCTCTCGAACCGCTGCGCGATTCGGGAGGGGGACGCCCCCGGTGCGGCGGGGCGGCCCTTGCACGGGGGCACTGGTCTTCGGCCGCGCCAGTTTCGACGACCGTCGTCCGATGCGATGGATATCTGATTTGCAAACACCATGAGCACTACCACCACACCGTCCTTACCTGCTGCAGCTGTCCCCGGCCGCAGCATTGCCGCCTGGTGGCAGGCAGCGCCGTTCACGCTGGTGTTTGCGCTGTTCTTCATCATCCCGCTGGCGTTGATCGTGATGGTCAGCTTTTGGGATTTCAACGACTACGAGCTGCTGCCCGGGTTCACGTTCAAGAACTACGTGTCCATCTTTGAGGGCTGCGGCAACGTGTCAGATGGCTTGTGCGTCACGCTCAAGACGTATTACTCCACGCTCAAGTTCAGCGTGCTGGTGTGGCTCATCACGCTGGTGATCGGCTTCACCGTGGCCTACTTTCTGGCCTTCCATGTGCGCTCCTCGGGCATGCAGACGCTGCTGTTCGTGCTGTGCACCATCCCGTTCTGGACCTCGAACGTGATCCGCATGATCTCGTGGGTGCCGCTGCTGGGGCGCAATGGGCTGGTCAACCAGACGCTGATGGGCATGAACCTGATCGAGACGCCCGTGGAGTGGCTGCTGTTCTCGGACTTCTCGGTGGTGTTGGCCTTTGTGCACCTGTACACCATGTTCATGATCGTGCCCATCTTCAACAGCATGATGCGCATCGACCGCAGCCTCATCGAGGCGGCCAGCGACAGCGGCGCGAGTGGCTGGCAGACGCTGTGGAACGTGATCGTGCCGCTCTCTCGCACCGGCATCATCATCGGCTCGATCTTTGTGATCACCATCGTCATGGGCGATTTCGTGACCATCGGCGTGATGGGCGGGCAGCAGATTGCATCGATTGGCAAGATCATCCAGGTGCAGACGTCCTACCTGCAGTTCCCGCTGGCGGCGGCCAATGCCGTGATCCTGCTGGCCGTGGTGCTGATGATCATCTGGGGCCTCACCCGCCTCGTCGACATTCGCAAGGAGCTGTGAGATGAAAGTCCGTGAATCTCGTCCCGCCAGCTTCTGGCCCCTGGCCATCTTTTTTGCGCTGTTCGTGCTGTTCATGTACGGGCCCATGTTCGTCATCTTCATCCTGAGCTTCCAGGGCCCCGAGGGTGGACTGACCTTCCCCATGCGCGGCGTGTCGCTGCACTGGTTCGCCAAGCTGGCCGAAGGGCTGGGCGTGGTGGACATTGGCGCGGCGCTGTGGCGCTCGCTGGGCCTGGGCGTGGCGGTGATGCTGTGCACGGTGGTGTTGTCGGTGCTGGCGGGCCTGGCCTTTCGCAAGCGGCTGGCGGGCGGCAACACGCTGTTCTTCATCGTCGTGGCCAGCCTCATCATGCCGTCCATCATCGTCTCGCTGGGCATCGGGCTGGAGTTCCGGCTCATCGACAACGGCATCAAGGCGGCGCTGGAATGGCTGGGCATGGAGAGTGCGCTGGAGGGCTATGGCACGTCGCTCGGCCTTTTCACCTCGGCCCTGGGCGCGCACCTGACGTGGACGCTGCCGTTTGGCCTGCTGATCATGTTCGCGGTGTTCAACCGCTTCAACCCTGCGTACGAAGAAGCCGCACGCGACCTGGGGGCCACGCACTGGCAGGGCTTTGCGCATGTGGTGCTGCCGCTGATCGCTCCCTCGGTCGTGGGCATTGGCATGTTCGGTTTCACGCTCAGCTGGGACGAGATCGCCCGCACCTCGCAGGCCATTGGCGACGTGAACACGCTGCCGCTGGAGCTGCAGGGCCTGACCAGCACGGTGACCACGCCGTCCATCTACGCGCTGGGCACGCTCACCACCGTGGTGTCGTTCGTCGTCATGGGCATCACGCTGGCCCTGGTGTGGGCATTGGGCCGCAGGCGCAAGGGCCGTTCGGGGTAAAAACGGCACCCTTATGACGACCACCCTCCCCAAGCCCCGGCGCGCGCGCGCTGCGGTCACCGAACCGCCCGTGCAGCCCGACACGACCGGCCAGCTCAGCGACAACGACATGTACGACCGCATGGTGTCGGCCATCCTCGACCACCGGCTGCCGCCCGGCACCAAGCTGGTGGAGGACAAGCTGGCGGCGGCCTTTGGCGTGTCGCGCACACGGGTGCGGCCTGTGCTGGTGCGGCTGGCCAACGAGCAGGTCGTCACGCTCACGCCCAACCGGGGCGCATCCATTGCCCAGCCCACGCCGCAGGAGGCGCTGGAAGTGTTCGAGGCCCGCCGCCTGCTGGAGCCGCGCCTGGTGGAGCTGTTCATCGCCAACGCCACCGACGCCGACATTGCCGCGCTGCGCACCTGCATCGATGACGAAGAGGCTGCCCGCGCCAGCGGCGACATGCGCCGCGCCATCCGCCTGTCGGGCGACTTTCACCTGCACATCGCGCAGGCAGCAGGGCACCAGACGCTCGGGCGCATCCTGCGCGAGCTGGTGTCGCGCACCTCGCTCATCCTGATGACGTACAGCCCCAGCCACGCCCAAACCCGCGAAGAGGCCACGGCCTGCGGCTGCCGCGAGCACCGTGCGCTGATCGACGCCATCCGCCTGCGTGACGCGCGCGAGGCGCCCCGGCTGATGCTGGCCCACCTGGCGCGGATCGAGTCGCAGCTGGAGTTCACGCCGCCTGCGGCAGAGGCGCCTGATCTGGCGCGGTTGCTGGGCGGGCTCTGACGGTTTTTTCACACGCTTGCCCATGCGTCAACTGCTCGTCATCAACCCCAACATGTCGGCCCATGTCAGTGCCTTGCTGCAGCGGCATGTGCAGGGGGCTGCAGGTTCGCATGTGGCGGTGCGCACGGCCACGGCCCGCTTTGGCGCACCGTACATCGCGTGCGAGGCGAGCTACGCCGTGGCGGCCCACGCCGCGCTCGATGTGTGGGCGCATGAGATCGCACAGCCGCAGACCGCGCCCGACGCGGTGCTGATCGGCTGCTTTGGCGACCCCGGCCTGATGGCGCTGCGCGAGAGCAGTCCGGTGCCTGTCACTGGCCTGGCCGAAGCGTCATTCATCGAGGCTGCGCGCCATGGCCGCTTTGCCATCGTCACCGGTGGCGAGCGCTGGGGCCCCATGCTGCAGCGCCTGGCCCAGGCGCTGGGCCACGCCCACGCACTGGCAGGCATTCACACCGTGGCGCCCACTGGTGCCCAACTGGCCGCAGACCCCGAAGCTGCGCGCGCATTGCTGGCCCAGGCCTGCCGGGATGTGGTGCGGCAGATGGGGGTGCAGGCCGTCATCCTGGGTGGGGCGGGGCTTGCAGGCATGGCTGCTGCCGTGCAGCCGCAGGTGACTGTGCCCGTGATCGACAGCGTGGTGGCCGGTGCCACCTGGGCGCTGCGCGCGCACCCCGTGCCACCGGAGCGCAAGGTGGCGGGGTTTGATGTGGCCTGGGTGGGGGTGTCGCAGGAAATGGCTGCGCTGGGCACCCGCTGCGTTGCCTGACCTGGCCTTGCAGGCTGGCGGTTGCGCAAGGGATCGAAATCTCTGCCAGAGCGCAGGTTCTGAGTGTTTTTGGCTGGAGGCGCTAGAAGAATATGCGCTAGTTGCTATGAAATTTGAAGCGCTGTGCTTTCTGCGCGTTAGGGCGCCAGCGTCTTCGGCCGGTAGTCGCAATACTCGCTCACCACACATTCCCAGCAGCGCGGCTTGCGCGCCTGGCACACATAGCGGCCCAGCAGGATGAGCCAGTGGTGCGAGTCCACTGCATAGGCCGCAGGCACGCGCTTCATCAGCTGCAGCTCCACCGCCAGCGGGTTTTTGCCGGGCGCGAGGCCTGTGCGGTTGCTCACGCGAAAGATGTGCGTGTCCACCGCCATCGTTGGCTGGCCAAAGGCCACGTTCAGCACCACGTTGGCCGTCTTGCGGCCCACGCCGGGCAGGGCCTCCAGCGCCTCGCGCGTGCGAGGCACCACGCTGCCGTGCTGCTCCACCAGGATGCGGCAGGTCTCCATCAGGTTCTTGGCCTTGGTGCGGTACAGGCCGATGGTCTTGATGTAGCCCTCCAGCCCCTCCAGTCCCAAATCCAGGATGGCCTGGGGCGTGCCTGCCACAGGGAACAGCTTGCGCGTGGCCTTGTTCACGCCCACGTCAGTGGCCTGTGCCGACAGCAGCACGGCGGCTAGCAGCTCGAACGGGGTGGTGTATTCCAGCTCCGTGTTGGGCATCGGGTTGGCCGCCTTGAGGGTGGCGAAGAAGGGCTCGATCTGGGCGGTTTTCATCATCATCGTTGGCGGGGTGGTGCAGGGGGCTGGCTTCTTTTGGCGGGCGTGGCCGGTGGCGCATTGTCCCGCAGCTGCGCCTGCAGGAACTCCAGGAACATGCGCACGGCAGCGGGCAGGGTGCGGCCGCTCAGGGTTTGCAGCTCGGCGGCGCGGGCGCTCATGCCGGGCTCGCGGATCTGGGCGGCATGCATTTCGCCGCGCTGCACCCGATCGCGCACCGTCACCTCGCCCGAGATGGACAGGCCGCCGCCATGCAGCACAAAGTGCATCAGCGTCTCGAAGTGGTTGCACACCAGCGCGGGCTCAAAGACCAGGCCACGCTGGCTGCAGCCGATGTCGAACAGCTGGCGCACGGTGTTGTCGCGCTCGGGCAGGGCGATGGGGTAGGCGTGCATCTGCGCCAGCGTGACGGAGTGGGCGCGTGCCAGCGCGTGGTCAGGCCGCATGATGGCGATGACGGGCGCGGCCTGGCGGTGCTGCACGGTGATGTCCCGCTCGGCCGAGCGGCTGTAGGTCAGGCCAATGTCCGCATCGCCGTTGAGCACCGCCACGGTCACAGCTGCGGGGCTGGCCACGCGCAGGTGGAACTGGATGCCGGGGTACTGCAGGCGGAACTGCGCCATCACGCGGGGCAGGAACTCGATGGCAAAACCCGCAGAGCTGCAGATGCGCACCAGCCCCGTGCGCAGGCCCTGCAGTGCCTGGATGTCGGAGACCACGCGGTCGGCCTCCAGCGCGCCGCGCCGGGCATGGGCGGCCAGTAGCTCGCCCGCCGCGCTGGGCGCCATGCCGCGTGGGCGCCGGTCAAACAGCGGCACGCCCAGCAGGTCTTCGAGGGCAGCCACCTGGCGGCTCACGGCCGAGGGCGACACATTGAGGCGCGCGGCGGCCTCGCTGACCGAGCCGCTGCGCACCACCTCCAGAAAGTAGCGCAGCGCCGTGTCCTGCAAGCGGCTGGAAAGCATCGGGGGCCTTTCGGGGTGTGGATTGCGTAAAACGCAAAGATAACCCCAGAAATCGTTGATTGTCGAAACGCAGCAGGCTGCTTATGCTGACTCACCAATGACACATTCACCGGCCCCAGCCCCCATGCCTTCTGCAAACAGCGTCACCCCGGGTGGCACCCCCAGCCACATCGTGGACTACACGGCCACCGAACTGTCGCGCGCCATCCATGCACGGGAGGTCTCCTGCACCGAGGTGCTGGACGCCTACCTGGCCCAGGTAGACCGGCTGAACCCCGTGGTGAATGCATTGGTGGCGATGGTGGACCGCAACGCCCTGCGCACGAAGGCGTCAGAGCGCGATGCGCAACTGGCGCGCGGCGAGAGCCTGGGCCCGCTGCATGGGTTTCCGCAGGCGCCCAAGGACATCATGCCCGCTGCGGGCATGGTCACCACGCGGGGCTCGCCCATCTTTGCCGGGCAGGTGTCTGCCACCGACGCCGTGGTGTTCGAGCGCATGCGCGCAGGCGGCGCACTGTTCATCGGCCGCAGCAACTCGCCCGAGTTTGGCCTGGGCGGGCACACCTACAACCCGGTGTATGGCACCACGCGCAACGCCCACAACCCAGCTGTGTCGGCGGGGGGCAGCAGTGGCGGCGCAGCCGTGGCAGTGGCCCTGCACATGCTGCCTGTGGCCGATGGCTCGGACATGATGGGCTCGCTGCGCACGCCAGCGGCGTTCAACAACGTATACGGCCTGCGCACCTCGTTCGGCCTGGTGCCGCACGGGCCGACGGAGGAAGTGTTCTTCCAGCAGTTCAGCGTGGCCGGGCCCATGGCGCGCAACATCCCGGACCTGGCGCTGCTGCTGTCGGTGCAGGCGGGTTTTGATGCGCGCCTGCCGCTCACGCGCCGGCACGAGGATGTGGCCCTGCTGGGCCAGCCGCTGGAGCGCGACTGGCGCGGTGCACGCATCGGCTGGCTGGGTGACCTGGGTGGCCATTTGCCCACCGAGCCTGGCGTGCTGGCCACCTGCGAGCTCGCGCTGGAGCACTTTCGCACCGTGGGCTGCACAGTGGAGGCCGTGGTGCCCGCGTTCGACCTGAAGCAGCTATGGAACGCCTGGATCGATCTGCGCAGCTTCAGCGTGGCAGGGGCCAATGCGGCCCTGTATCGCAACCCGGCCACGCATGCACTGCTGAAGTCCGAGGCGGTGTGGGAGATTGAGCGTGGCATGCGCCTCACGGCCCTGCAGGTGTACGACGCGGCCCGCGTGCGCAGCGCGTGGTACCAGGTGCTGCGCGGCCTGTTCGAGCAATTCGATTTTCTGGTGTTGCCCGCTGCCCAGGTCTTCCCGTTCGATGCCGGGCTGGACTGGCCCCACGAGGTCGGCGGCCGCACCATGGACACCTACCACCGCTGGATGGAGACCGTGGTGCCCGCCACCATGGCCGGCCTGCCCGCGCTGGCAGCCCCCGCAGGTTTTGGCCCCGGCGGCCTGCCTGCGGGGCTGCAGATCATCGGCCCGGCACAGTCTGACGCCGCCGTGCTGCAGATCGGCCATGCCTACGACCAGGCCAGTGGGTACGCGCGCCAGCGCAGCCCCTTGCTGGGGTGACCTGGGCCTCGCTGCTCGCCATTCCGTCACCACCGTGAACCCCCGCTACCCCCCGCTACCCCCCGCTTTTGTCAACGTGCTTTCAGGAGAGCTTCACCATGCTGCGTTCCCGCTTCGTATCGAGTCTTCTGCTCAGCGCACTGGTGCTGGGCGCGCCCGGCCTGGCGCAGGCACAGACTTACCCCGACCGGCCCATCAAGCTGGTCGTGCCTTTTGCCCCAGGCGGAGCCACCGACATCCTGGGACGTTTGCTGGCCACGGCCCTGGGGGAGCGTCTGGGGCAGCCCATGGTGGTCGAGAACCGGCCCGGCGCGGGCACCGTGGTGGCGGCGTCCATGGTGGCCAAGGCGCCCGCTGACGGGTACACGCTGCTGCTCGGGTCCAACACCACGCTCACCATGAACCCGGCCATCCGCACCAACCTGCCGTACGACCCCATCAAAAGCTTCACGCCCCTGGCCCTGGTGGCCGACATGGGGCTGCTGCTGGTGGCCCACAACGACACCCCGGGGCAGTCGCTCAAGGACATCGTGGCCCAGGCCAAGGCCGCGCCGGACAAGTTCTCGTACGGCTCCTATGGCACGGGCTCGTCGGTGCACTTTGGCGCCGAGATGCTCAAGACCACCGCAGGTTTTCCGATGATGCATGTGCCTTTCAACGGCAGCTCGCCCAGTCTCACGGCGCTGATGGGCGGGCAGGTGCAACTGGCGGTGGACACCGTGGTGGCATCCACCCCGCTCATCAAGTCCGGCAAGATCAAGGCGATTGCGGCGCTCAGCCCGCAGCGCCTGGCCCTGCTGCCCAATGTGCCCACGGTGGCCGAAAGCGGCTACCCCGGCTTTGACATGGGTTCCTGGTTTGCCTTTGTGGGGCCCGCAGGGCTGCCCGCACCCGTGCAGAAAAAGCTGGAAAAGGCCCTGGCCGAGACCATGGCCTCGGCGGAGTTCAAGAAGAAGATGGTGGACATCGGCCTGACGCCGCTGGGTGACAATGGCGACGCGCTGCGCGCGCGCATTGAACGCGAGCTGCCACTGATGCGCGCGGTGGCGGCACGGGCGGATATCCGGGTGGATTGACGGTCCGCGCTGAAAAGGGCTACCCGGCCCGTCAGCGCAACCCTATGGGATTCAGCGCGTCCGCTTGACCGGAATACACAGCCAGCACGGAAAGCGCCCCGTGGCCGGGTCCACCGCAAAGTCCTCGTCGTAGATCTCCAGCGCAGCGCGGGGCTCCCATTCCCAGCCATCGGGGATCTGGCCCGGCGTGCCCATCTGCGCCCAGGCGGCGGCAATCTCGGGCCCCGTGCCCACAAAGTGCATGCAGGCGTAGTCGCCGCCTTCGTAGTCCATCACCTGCACATCGGGCCCGGTGCGCAGGCCCACGCCAATCTGCACCGCTGCGTCATAGCGGCACTGCTCGGGCGGCGTGCAGGCCGGGTCGTCGTGGCTGAAGCCATAGAACTTGGGGCGCGGATCATTCAGCCGATGGGCGGCACACCAGCTGCCAAAACGCTCCCACAACTCGGTCAGGCCCGGGTGGCCGTAGGCGCCGGTGTGGCGCATGGTGGCAAGGCGCATGCGGGGCAGGGTGCGGAGGGTCAGGGTCATGGCGGGCAGGGCAGTGGCGATGGATGGAAAACCCAGTTTAGAGCCTCTTGGAAAGACACCGCATGAATCCTGCGTCGCAATTGGCGACAATGCACAGTTTGTTGCCAACCACTTCTGTCCACGCCATGCAATTTGCCGACCGCCTGAACAACGTAGAAACCTCCGCCATCCGCGAGCTTTTCAAGCTGCTGGGCAAGCCCGGCATCATCAGCTTTGCGGGTGGCTTTCCGGACAGCGCGATGTTTGACGTGGAAGGCATCCGCGCAGCCAGCAACGCCGCCCTGGCCGAAGAGCCCGGCGCCGCATTGCAATATGGCGCCACCGAGGGCTACAACCCGCTGCGCGAGCAACTGGCCGCCTTCATGACCAGCAAGGGCGCCAAGGATGTCGCGGCCGACAACCTCATCGTCACCACCGGCAGCCAGCAGGCGCTGGATCTGCTGGGCAAGACCCTCATCAGCCCCGGCGACAAGGTGATTGTGGAAGGCCCGACCTTCCTCGCCACCATCCAGTGCTTTCGCCTGTACGGCGCCGAACTCATCAGCGCGCCCATCGATGGCAACGGCGTGAAGACCGACGAGCTGGAAAAGCTGATCGCCGAGCACAAGCCGAAATTCGTTTACCTGATCCCCACCTTCGGCAACCCCAGCGGCGCCATGCTGAGTCTGGAGCGCCGCAAGGCCGTGCTGGAGATGGCCGTCAAGCACAACACCCTGATCGTCGAGGACGACCCCTACGGCGACCTGTACTTTGGCGATGCGCCACCGCCCAGCCTGCTCAACCTGTCGGCCACCGTGCCCGGCAGCCGCGAGCTGCTGGTGCACTGCGGCAGCTTGAGCAAGGTGCTGTCGCCCGGCCTGCGCGTGGGCTGGATGATTGCCCCGGCCGAGTTGCTGGGCAAGGCCACCATGTGCAAGCAGTTCAGCGACGCGCACACCAGCACCTTTGCCCAGGCCACGGCCGCGCAGTACCTCAAGGCCGGCCGCATGCCTGGCACCCTGGCCCATGTGCGCAAGGTGTACGCCGAGCGCGCCCAGGCCATGGGCGATGCGCTGCGCAAGGAGCTGGGCGACGCCATCGAATTTGTGCAGCCCCAGGGCGGCCTGTTCGTGTGGGCGCGCCTCACGGGTGCAGGCGGCAAGGTGGCCGATGGCAACGTGCTGGCCAAGCGCGCGATTGAAAAGGGTGTGGCCTTTGTGCCCGGCACGCCGTTCTTCTGCGCCAACCCCGACCACGCCACCTTCCGCCTGTCGTTTGCCACGGCCGATGTGGACAAGATCCGCGAAGGCGTAGCGCGCCTGGGCCAGGCGATCTGACGCCTCCATGTCCGACACCAACGATCTCGCCAACGTTCTCCAGCGCCTCGAAAGCCTGGAGATCAAGGCCAGCTTTACCGAAGACCTGCTGGACCAGCTGAACATGACCATCTACCAGCAGCAGCAACTGATCGATCGGTTGACGCACGAGGTCATCCAGCTGCGCCAGCAGGCGCCCGAAGGCGGCTCGAATGGCCCGCGCAACCTGCGCGACGAGCTGCCGCCGCATTACTGATCGGACCTGATCCGATCGCTCGGTCTACGCCCTGACGGACCGCCAGGCAGCCTCGGCCAGCTCGGTGCGGTAGGTAGTCGGCGATGGCAAACCGCCCTGTGCCGCATTGCCCGGCAGCCAGGCCCTGCAATAGCTCTGCACCGGCCCCATCACCAGTGATGGCATCAGCTCGCACGGCAGGTCGCGCAGCGCGCCGGACCGGCGGTGGGGCTCAAACCAGGCCACCAGCGCCTGGTTGCGGCGCCGTGCGGCCTCGGCCAGGTCGGGCGTGCGCGGGCCCGCTGCCACTGCGCTGCGCGCCTGGAACATGAACCGCGCCCGCTCGGGCTGCGCCACCACCCAATCCAGGTAGCCCGTGACCAGGGCCAACACGCCCGCCTCCACGCCCTGGGCGGCATCGAGGTGCGCCTGCACGCTGCGCGACTGGTCGTGAAAGATCTCGAAGAACAGCGCTGCCACGATGCCGTCGCGGTTGCCAAAGTGGTGATAGATGCTGCCCACGCTGGCCCCGCAGCGCGCGCGCACGCCGTCGATGGTGACTGCATCCACGCCGCCTTCGGCCGCGCAGGCCAGGGCGGCGTTCAGGATGTCCTGTCGGCGGTCGGTGGTTGCGTCGGCAGGGGATGAGGTGGGGGTCGGGGAATTGCGGCTTGCCATGGAACGGGATTCTAGAATAAAGTTCTAGAAACTACTTCTAGTTCACGATCCTTCCATGCATTCCTCTCCTCCCATGGCCGCTCCTGCCGCCGCTGCAGCCGCTGCCTCCATGCCTGGTGCCGCGTTGTACCCGCACCTGCTTGCCCCGCTCGATCTGGGCTTCACCACCCTCAAGAACCGTGTGCTCATGGGCTCCATGCACACCGGGCTGGAGGACGGGCGCGACCTGTCTCGCATGGCGGCGTACTTCCGCGAGCGGGCCGAGGGGGATGTAGGCCTGATCGTGACGGGCGGGTTCGCACCCAACATCGCGGGCTGGGCCAAACCGTTTGCGGGCACGCTGGCGACCTCGGGCGCGGCCAAGCGCCACCGCGTGGTGACCGAGGCTGTGCACGAGGCGGGCGGCAAGATCGCACTGCAGATCCTGCACACGGGCCGCTATGCCTACCACCCGCTGGCGGTGGCGCCGTCGCGGCTGCAGTCGCCGATTTCGCCGTTCACGCCGTTCGCGCTGTCGGCGAGCGGGGTGGAGCGCCAGATCCGCGCCTTCGTGCGCTGTGCAGTGAAGGCGCGCGAGGCGGGCTACGACGGCGTGGAGGTGATGGGCTCGGAGGGCTATTTCATCAACCAGTTTCTATCGCAAGCCACCAACCTGCGGCGCGATGCCTGGGGCGGCGACTACAGCCACCGCATGCGGCTGCCGGTGGAGATTCTGGCCCGCATGCGCGAGGCCGTGGGGCCGGACTTCATCATCATCTACCGCCTGTCGATGATCGACCTGGTGCCCGGCGGCAGCGCGTGGGACGAGATCGTCACCCTGGGCAAGGCCGTGGCCACGGGCGGCGCCAACATCGTCAACACCGGCATTGGCTGGCATGAGGCGCGGGTGCCCACCATTGCCACCAGCGTGCCGCGCGCAGCGTTTGCCTGGGTCACGCAAAAGATGAAGGCCGAGTTTGCGGCGGCAGGCATCACCACGCCGCTGGTCACGTCCAACCGCATCAACACGCCCGAGGTGGCCGAGCAGGTGCTGGCCGATGGCTGTGCCGACATGGTGTCCATGGCGCGGCCCCTGCTGGCCGATGCGGCGTTTGTGAAGAAGGCCGCGCAAGGCCGGGCTGACCGCATCAACACCTGCATCGCCTGCAACCAGGCCTGCCTGGACCATGTGTTCCAGAACAAGACCAGCAGCTGCCTCGTCAACCCGCGTGCTTGCCATGAGACGGAGCTGGTCTATCGCCCGATTGCCACGCCCGCATCGCGCAAGCGCATCGCGGTGGTGGGCGCGGGGCCTGCAGGCCTCACCGCTGCCACGGTGGCTGCCGAGCGTGGTCACGAGGTCCATCTGTTCGATGCGGCGCCCGCCATCGGCGGCCAGCTCAACATGGCCAAGGTGATTCCGGGCAAGGAAGAGTTCCACGAAATGCTGCGCTACCTGGCCACACGCGTGGAGGACACGGGCGTTCAGCTCCACCTGAACCGCAAGGTCGCAGCCGCCGACTTGGCGGGCTTTGACGATGTCATCGTCGCCACCGGCGTGGAGCCACGTGACCCGAAGATCCCCGGCCAGGACCACCCCAAGGTGCTGAGCTACATCGACGTGCTGCGCCACGGCAAGCCGGTGGGCGAGCGCGTGGCCATCATCGGCGCGGGCGGCATCGGCTTTGATGTGGCCGAGTTCCTCACGCATGGTGAGCACCCCTCCACCACGCTCGATTTGCCCGCCTGGAAGGCCGAATGGGGCATCACCGACCCGGCCGAGGCGCGCGGTGGCCTGGCCGCCAGCGGCCCGCGTGTGACGCCCCCTGCACGGCAGGTGACGCTGCTGCAGCGCAAGAAGGGCAAGCTGGGCGGCGGCCTGGGCAAGACCACGGGCTGGATCCACCGCACCGTGCTGAAGATGAAAGCGGTGGAGATGGTGGGTGGCGTGAACTACGAGCGCATTGCCGACGAAGGGCTGCTGGTCTCGTACGGCGAGAAGCGCGAAGACCCGACCTGGATCCCTTGCGACACCGTGGTCCTGTGCGCGGGCCAGGTGCCGTTGCGCAGCCTGGCGCAGGACCTGGAGGCCCAGGGCCGCAAGCCCCACCTCATCGGTGGTGCGCTGGAGGCCGGCGAGCTGGACGCCAAGCGCGCCATCGACCAGGCGGCGCGGCTGGCAGCCCGGCTGTAGGTCGGTGCGTACATCGCCTGCAGGGGCTCACAGGGCCTGTCAGGCGTGTTATTGAGGCCTTTTAGGCTGGTAGCGCTAGTGGAATATGCCTGAGCAGCTATATTTTTGATAGTGAATATAGGATGGCGACTGCCGTGATGGGTCACGGCGGCTGTGCTCTCCTTATCCCTCAGGCGGACAGATTCAGGGCGTTGAACACCCGCAGCGCTGCCCACGCGTCGTTGGCCGCATAGACCAGCTGGGCCTCGCTCAGCCGGGCGTTGGCCCAGTTGGAGGTGGCGGCTTTTTTGGACTTGATGAAGCGCCGGTTGAACAGCACCGCCACGGCCCCTTTCACGCCCATGTCCTTGCGGTAGCCGCGTTGGCGGAACACGGTGTTCAGCTCCAGCACATCGGCGGGTTGCACGCCCAGCTTGTGCTGGATGCGCTTGGTGTCGTCACCCAGCCCAAAGCCCGCCTTGGTCACACCCTGCAGGGCCAGCAGCTCGGCCACGCGCGCTCGGCAGCCGGGGTCGTGCAGCTGGAACACCCAGGCCCGCTCCAGCGTAGCCAGTTGCACGATGTGCGGCCCGTCCGACGGCTCATCGCGCACAAAGGTGGGCTTGGATTCGGTGTCAAAACCCCAGGCACTGGCGCTGGCCAGCGCCTTGCAAGCCTGGTCGGCCTGTGCAGGCGTGGCGACCAGCGCAATGCGGTCCATGCCCAGGCGTTCAAAGGGTTCCAGCAGCGCGATCTGGTCTTTGTCTGGCGTGGGGCGCTGGGTGGTGCGCGCCGAGGGGTGGCGGGGCGCGGAGGGCGGCTGGCGCCGCGAAGGAGGAGAGGCCGTCATGCAGTCCATTGTGCCGTGTGGGTGTCCCTTCAGCGTTTGCCGGTTTTGCGCAATCGGGGGGCTTCCTCCATCTGACCCAGGGCTTGCTCACAAGCCGCCACCGACTGGGCCTGCCGCCCCGCCAGCCAGCCTGCGCCAAACCAGGCCTTCAGGTCGCCGGACTCTGCAAGCTCGCGGTACAGCGCCGCCGCCACACGCTCGTCATTGAGGCGGCCCAATGCCGACAGCGCTGGCTGCAGGCTGTCCAGAAACCGGGCGCTGTGTGCATCCAGCGCGGGCGCCACGAACTCTGTGAGATAGCGCAGGCGTTTGAGGCGTTTGCGCAGCCGGTGCTGTGCCTGGGGCGTGCGCGTGGCAAAACCCCGTGCGCCTTTTTGCACCTGGGCGTGCAGTGCGCGCAGGCGCTGCTGCAGCAGGCGGCGCGTGGCACGGGCGTCGAGGCCCGCGGGGGCGCTGCCCGTGGCATACAGCCCTGGGGTGGTAAAGGCCATCAGATACACCAGCGCTTCCTGGAAGGCCGCATCGCGCACGGTCTGTTGTGCGGCCTGGGCCACCAGCCCGGCGGTGTCGTTCGGGTGGGTGTACAGGGGCGGCGCTCCGGCGGCCTGCAGTTCGGCACCGATGCGTTGCATCACCTGGTTGCGGTCCCGCAGGTGGCCGAGCTGCTGGAACACCTGGACCAGGGGCGGCTCCCAGGCGGGGTCAAAGTTGCCTGGGGCCAGCGGCGCCAGCTCGCGCAGGGCGGTGCGCAGGCGGCGGATGCCGATGCGCAGCTGGTGCAGCTGCTCCTCATCACTCGCACCTTCGGCAATGTCGCTGGCGGGGCCGAGGATCTGCTGCAGGCACTGCGCCACCACGGCGCGCTGCAGGGCCTGCCCGGCGGGCAGTTGCTGGTACAGGGGGGAGCGGGGTCGGGCCTTGCGGGGCGAACCACTGCTGGCTGGGCTGTCAGATGGAATGGGAATGCCCGATGGACTGCCAGCTGGTGCCAGCAGGCGCTCGCCCCGTTCGGCCTTGGACACGGTGCTCAGATACAGCCCGTGCCGCGTGGCCCACTGCGCGGCGAGCGCTGCAAGACCCGCCACCGGCCCGGCCTTGAGTTCCAGCTCCAGCTCGCAAATGGGGGCCTGTGCCTGCTGGGGCGTGCCCCGGTGGGCCACCACCCGGCCGGTGTCCAGCGCCAGCTCGACCACCGCTCCCTGGCGGGTGATATCGCGTGTCAGCCGGTCCATCTCGGTGCCATAGGTTTCGACGAGGGGGCCACAAGCGGCTTGCAGGGCCTGCTGCAGCCGGGCGCCTGCCACGGTGCCACTGTGCAACTGGGGCAGGGGTTCGGGCGCGATGCCTTCTATGGCGGGGCCGCGTGCGACGTTGTGCTCCTGCCGGTCCAGCGGGCCATCGCCCAGCGCCTTGACGGTTTGCACCCACTGGTCGCCCTCGCGCCGCAGGCGAAACGCTATGCCGCGTGACGCCAGTGCACCGTCGGGCGTGTCGAAGTAGCGGGCCTCCATGCGGATGGCGACACACCGGCCCCGGCGTACTGCCGCTTGCACGGCAGCCAGACGGTCGGGCGGGATGCAGAACTTGAATTCGATTTCCATGGTGGCTGCATTATCCCGTGGTATCCCCATCGCAGGGCCGCGCCGGATGAAGGGCGCGCAGAGGTTATCCGCAAATAATGGAAAATCAATGATTCAAGTGAGGGTGTATTGATTATGAAGGGCGATTGAAGGAGGATATCAAGCTCATGCCCAGCGGTTTTCCTTGATTATCCCGGATGGACGTGATGATTTTGAATGCCGACGCCTGAACCCGGTCTGGCAGGCGGACAAAATTATTTTCTTGCACCAGGGTGTCGCCATTGAAAAACGACCAGAGGATGAACCGGAGCGCCTGGGCTGTCTGGTCGGGGTTCTGCGTGACCTTGGGGAACACCACAAACGTGCCCATGGTGATGGGCCAGGCCGATTTACCGGGCCGCTGCGTCAAGGTGGTGTGGAAAACTCCGGTGGCCGACCAATCGCTGTTGGTCAGTGCAGCCTTGAAGGCGTCGATGGAGGGTTTGACATAACTGCCGTCGGCATTTTTCATCTGCACAGTGGTCAGACCGTATTCCGCCACATAGCCGTGGTCCACGTACCCGATGGCGCCCACCGTGTCGCGCACGCCCTTGGCCACGCCGTCGCTGCCCTTGAAGGCCAGCACACCCGCAGGCCAGGCAATGCTGGTTTTGGCGCCGTAAGTTTTTTTCCATTGCGGGCTCACCTTGCCCAGGTAGTCCGCAAAGTTGTAGGTGGTGCCCGAGCCATCGGCGCGCACCACCACCTTGATCGGCAGGTCGGGCAGGGAGACATCGGGGTTCAGTGCGGCGATCTCGGCCGCGTGCCAGCGGGTAATCTCGCCCATGAAGATGCGGCTGAGCACCTCGCCCGTCAGGCGCAGCTGGGTGCTTTGCACCTTGGGCAGGTTGACGATGGGGCTGATGCCGGTGATGGCCACTGGCAGCGCCAGCAGGCCGTGCTCCAGCAAGTCCTTTTCTGCGGGGTACACGTCTGTCGCGCCAAAACCGACGGCCTGTTGCTGGATTTTTTTCATGCCCGCGCTGGAACCCACCGGGTCGTAGTCCACCGCGCTGCCAGTGGCCTTGGCATAGGCCTTGGCCCAGCTGCGGTAGATGGGCGCCGCCGCCGACGAACCAGCGCCCGTCACGGTCTGCGCGCTGGCCAGCCCCGCCTGCACAAGGGCCAGGGTTGCCAGCAGAAGAAAGTAAATATATTTCATGTGTTTTATGTAATGGTTTTTATGAATAACGATATGCCATGCACGATTTCGGGTGCAGTGAAATCCACGCGTGTTCATTGAGCGGACAGGCAGATTTCGGTGCCGATCCTAGCAAAATGACAGCGATTTGAAGCATTGGCCTGAACGGCGAAGGTTTCTTGCTGAGTCACTAATCTGTCATTTGAAACAATTAGTATCTTTCGCATCCCATCGGGGGCTTGTTGCACGGCGGGTGGTTGGCTTACCCCCCGCAGCAACACGCGTTCGCTCCCACAAGGCGGCGGCGCCCTGGTGGACCTTCACGAAAGATTCAGATGCTTCAAAAAATGAAAATTGGTACCCGCCTGGCCCTGGCCTTTGCCGTGCTGCTGTTGCTGATATCGGCCCTGGCGGCCGGTGGCATCAGCGGGGCCAAGCGGTTGACCGAGCGCAGCGCTGCCCTGTATGGCGATCGCACCGTGCCCATGGGCGTGTTGGCCGAGATCAGCCACCTGACGCAGCGCAACCGCGTGCTGGTGATGGACATGCTGATGGACCCCGGCACCAGCAACCTGGAGGCCAGCCACGCTGCCCTGACCGCCAATGTCGAGCGCATCCAGGCCCTGTGGAAGGAGTACGCCGCCAAGCCCCTGGGGGCCGAGGAGCAGGCCCTGGCGCAGGCCTTTGCCGATGCCAATGCCACCTATCTGGACCAGGGCCTGATCCCGGCGTCGGCCGCGCTGGTAGCCGGCAAGTACGACGACGGCTCGGAGCTGTACATCACCCAGATCCGCCCCAACGCGCTCAAGGTGCAGGACGCCATCGAGCGCCTAGTGGCGCTGCAGATCAACGTGGCTGCGGCAGAGTTTGCCGGGGCGCGCGCCATGAGCGACACCATCCACTGGTGGATGCTGGCCGCCACCGCCCTGGCATTGCTGGCAGGTGCTGCGATGGCCTGGGTCATCACCCGTTCGATCTCGCGGCCGCTGCGTCAGGCCGTGGTGCTGGCACGCACCGTGGCGGGGGGCGACCTGACGGCGCAGATCGATGTGCGTGGCAACGACGAGACCGCCGAGCTGCTGGGGGCCCTGCGTGAGATGAACCACCAGCTGGTGCGCGTGATCACCGAGGTGCGCGCCAGCACCGAGACGGTCGCCCACGAGGCCGTGGTGATGGCGGGCGGCACCGAAGACCTGGCACGCCGCACCGAGGTGCAGGCATCCAATCTGCAGGAGACGGCCGCGTCGATGGAGCAGCTGACCATCACGGTGCAGCACAACACCGACAACGCCCAACGTGCCACCGCCCTGGCGCAGGAGGCCAGCAGCGTGGCCAACGAAGGCGGCAGCGTGATGCGCGATGTGATCGCCACCATGCAGGAGATCAAGACCCAGTCGCAGAAGATCACGGACATCATCAAGGTGATCGACGACATCGCCTTCCAGACCAATCTGCTGGCGCTGAATGCGGCGGTGGAGGCCGCGCGTGCGGGTGAACAGGGCCGGGGCTTTGCCGTGGTGGCTGGCGAGGTGCGGGGCCTGTCGCAGCGCAGCAGCATGGCGGCCCGGGAGATTCGCGGCCTGATCTCGGCCAGCGTGCAGGGTGTGGAGCGCGGGTCCACCCTGGTGGGGCAGGCGGGCGAGCGCGTGGCCAACACCGTGCACCATGTGAACCAAGTGGTGTCGCTCATCACCGCCATCAAGGATGCCGGGCAGGAGCAGGCCCGGGGCATTGCCCAGATCGGAGAGGCCGTGCGCCAGCTGGACGCGGCCACGCAGCAGAACGCTGCGCTGGTGGATGACAGTTCGTCTGCCTCGACCGGCATGAAGAATCAGGTGAGGCGCCTGCTGGAGGTGATTCACCAGTTCCGCCTGACGCCGGATATGCGCCTGCCTGGTGCAGGCGCACCCTTGCTGGAAACGGCAGGGTTGCCCCCTGCTGTGGCTCTGGAGGGCGGGGCTGGCAGTCGCGCGCAACTGGCCATCCCGGCCCGCTAGCCCGGCGGCGGCGTGGTCTCTGCATCGCGTGGCCTATGCAGCCAATGACTGAGACATTGCCACCCACCACGCCAAGACCTGCGCCATGAACCGCACCGACGTATTGATCGCGATTGCCGAGGTGGCGCGCAGTGGTGGCGCTGCCGCACCCGAAGACGCCATCTCCCAGCTGGCGATGCTCATTGATGATCTGGAGCTGTCCTGCAGCGGCTCGGAGCAGGTGATGGAGATGCTGCTGCGCATCGCCGCCTGCCTGTGGAACCTGCAACAGGAACGCATGCGCCTTTGAACAGGTGCCTTGGCATGCTGCATGGCCCTGATCTCTCACCGATCAGGGCGACTGAAATGATCACTCGTCCAGCGTCTCGAGCGAAGCCACCTGGTTGCGTCCCCGGTGCTTGGCCAGGTACAGCGCCTGGTCGGCGCGGTCGAGCATGTCGCGCAGGCTGCGATCGCTCTGGCGGAAGGTGCTCACCCCCAGGCTGGTGGTCACGCAGTAGCAGTGGCCTGCTTCGTCCGTCAGTTCCAGCGCGCTAACACTACGCAGCATGCGCGTGGCCACCTCCAGGCCCTCGGCCAGTGTGGTCAGCGGCAGCAGCACGCCAAACTCTTCGCCGCCCAGGCGGCCCACAGCATCGCTGGCACGCAACTGGCCCTTGATGGCCTGTGCAAACGCCAGCAGCGCCCGGTCGCCCTCCAGGTGGCCAAAACGGTCGTTGATGGCCTTGAAGTGGTCCAGGTCCAACATCAGCAACGTCAGCGGCTCGCCGTTGCTGCGTGAATGGGCATAGGCCGACTCGGCGCATTCCAGAAACGCGCGGCGGTTGGCAATGCCCGTCAGCATGTCGGTGGTGGCCAGACGCTGCAGCTCGCGCTCCAGGTTCTTGCGCTGCGTGACGTCGCGGTAGATGCCTTCGACCCCCGCAAAATTGCCTGCATGGTCGTACAGCGCATGGCTGCTGATAGAGATGTCGATCACCGTGCCATCGCGCCGCACCATCTGGCCCGGAAAGTCCGACACCTCGCCGTGTTCCATGATCGCGGCCTTGAACGCGTCGCGGTCTTTGCTTTGGGGGTAGTACGACTCGGCCGTGCGGCCTTCGATTTCGTGGGGCTCGTAGCCCAGCACCCGGCGCACGCCCGGACCCACATGCTGCACGATGCCCTGCGCATCGGTGCGGTAGTACACGTCCTGCATGTTCTCGAACAGGCGCCGGAAGTTCTGCTCGCTCTCGCGCAGCTGGGCCTCGATCTCGCTCTGGTGTGTCATGTCCATGCCGCACATGAGCACGGCGGGGGCACCGTCCCATTCAATGGCCACACTGCTGATCAGCACCATGCGCAAGTTCCCGCGCTCGGTGCGGATACGGAACTCGGAGGATTTGTTGGGCCGCCCGGCCTGCTCGGGCACGGCTACTTGCTGGATGCGGTTGGTGGAGCGCACCTGGTCCAGGGGGTGCACAAAGTCGCCAGACAGCCGCCCGATCAGGCTGTCGATACTGGGCGCCTCCAGCAACTCCATGCTGGCGGCGTTGGCAAAGCGGATGGCGCCCTGTTGTGTGACAAGCACAGCCGCTGGCAACAGGTGCAGCAGGCGCAGGTCGTGGTTCATGGGCTGGTGGTAACCAAAAGTAATGCACCATTGTGGCACCTGGATGCGCCGGTGTGAAACGGCACCTGTCGCAGGCGGTACTATCGCCCATGAGAAAAACTTTCCAACTCCACGTTGAAGGCAAGAACCGCGATCGCGTTCTAGATGCCGTCAAGCACGAAATCCGCAAGTACATCAAGCGCGAACGGCGCCGCGACCTGCCCGAAGGCGCCGATTTCTGGGACTTTGACTGCCAGTTTGGCCGCACCAAAGAAGACGCCGCCGTGGCGCACCTGGCCGCCTTGACCGGGCTGATCAACGGCGTGGCCGCCGAGGGCGGCGCCCAGTTCTATGTGGAAATTCTGGCCAAGCCCGGCAAGCGCACACCCCGTCTGGCTGGTGAGGCTTCACACAGCGGGCCAGATGGCTTGGACGCGGACGACGAAGAAGGCGCGTAAGCCCTGGCGCTGGGTGGATGCCACCCCGCTCACCCTCAGTCAAGCACTGCAGGCCCCTTTCAGGGGCCTTTTTTGTGGGCAGCGGGGGCATCGGCTGCCTGCGCCGCTGCTGCGCGCAGCTTGTCCTTTTTGCTGGGGCGTTTGCCCTTGATGCCGCCGGTGCCCCCGGGGTCGGTGGATGGTGCGGGCGCGGGAGCCTCGGTGGGTTCAAAGCCCGCAATCTGCTCGCGTGGGATGGTGAGGTGCTGGCGTTTTTCGATCAGCCGGAAATGCGCCTCGGCATCGGCGGTCACAAAGCTCACGGCCATGCCGCTCTCGCCCGCCCGGCCGGTGCGGCCGATGCGGTGCACATAGTCCACGGCCGATCGGGGCAGGTCGTAGTTCACCACGGCAGGCAGCTGCGCAATGTCGATGCCGCGTGCTGCGAGGTCGGTGGTCACGACCACCTGCCAGCGCTCGTCCTTGAACTCCTGCAGCACCTGGTTGCGCGCGCCCTGGCTCAGGCCGCCGTGGAAGGGCGATGCAAAGATGCCCGCCTTGTACAGCTTCTCGGCCACATGCTCGGCCGCGTATTGCGTGGCCACAAACACCAGCACGCGCGACCAGTTGTGCTCCTTGACCAGGTGGCGCAGCAACTGGGTGCGGCGGCTGGCGTCCACCGCAATGGCGCGTTGTTCGATGGCGGGCTCGTTACCCGGTGTGTGGGGCACCTCCACGCGCACCGGCTGCTTCAGCAGGCCATCGGCCAGCGCCTGCACCGCGGTTGGGAATGTGGCCGAGAAAAACAGGTTCTGCCGCCGGGCTGGCAACAGCGCCAGCACGCGCTGCAGTTCCTCGGCAAAGCCCAGGTCCAGCAGCCGGTCTGCTTCGTCCAGCACGAGGTGTGCCACGGCCGACAGGCGCAGCGCGTTGTGGTCCACCAGGTCCAGCAGGCGGCCCGGCGTGGCCACCACAATGTCGGCGCCGCCGCGCAGGCCCAGCATCTGCGGATTGATCGACACGCCGCCGAACACGATGGCGATCTTGAGCGGTTGCTGCAGGTGCTGCGCCAGGCTGCGCAGCACTTCTCCCACCTGCGCTGCCAGTTCACGGGTGGGCACCAGCACCAGGGCGCGCACCCGGCGCGGGCCGCCAGTGGCGCTGAGCTGCAGCTGCTGCAGCAAGGGCAGGGCAAATGCCGCCGTCTTGCCCGAGCCCGTCTGTGCGGCACCCAGCAGATCTACCCCCTGCAGGATGGCCGGAATGGCGCCCGCCTGAATGGGCGTGGGCGCCACAAAGCCCGCCTTGGCGGCGGCATGGACAAGGGCGGGGGACAGACCGAGGGAGGCAAAAGGCATGGAAAGGCGCTGGGAATGCGTTGAGGAGGGCACGCAAGGCAGCGCGGACAAAGCAGTAATGGCCCGCATTGTCGCCGCGTTTGCCCGATGCCCTCTTGCCCGGTGCCTTCTCACAGGCCAGCAATGCGCGCCTTGCACCTGCAAGATTGCAGGGAATGCGAGTGCTCGGCCCCTGCGTTGGGCAACCGATAATCGGGCCGCCCCGTTTTTCGTTGACAGTTTTCCCGGACCCGAACCCCATGGCTTTGCCCCTAGATACCTCCGCCATCACCCACGGCATCCAGCTGGCGGTGGCACCCGTGTTTTTGCTCACTGCGGTGTCCGGCATGATCGGCGCGGTGGCCGGCCGCCTGGCCCGGATCATTGACCGGGCGCGTGTGGTGGAAGACCGCGCGCGCGTCAATGCCGAACCCGAATTTCTGGCCCGTGCTTACAAGGAGCTGGCGGACTTGCGTTTGCGTGGACGGCTGGCCAACGGTTGTATTGCGCTGCTGACGTTTTGTGCCTTCCTCATTGGCACGACCATCATCCTGCTGTTCCTGGGCGAAACCACCGACTTTCAGTCCAGCCGCCTTGCGGTGGGCGGGTTTCTGGCGGGCGTTGCGTGCTTTTTGCTGGCGCTGGTGTGTTTTCTGACCGAGACGCTGCTGGCCACGCGCCTGCTCGACTTTCACATGCTGCAGCAAGAGGTGGAAGGGAAGAAACCATGAAGTCTCTGGCAGACCTGGGCGGCCTGGTGTATTCCACCGAGTCGGGCCGCATGTGCCCCACCTGCCGCCAGCCGGTGGCGCAGTGCACCTGCAAGCAGAACAAGCCCCAGCCCACGGGTGATGGCATCGTGTGCGTATCGCGCGAGACCAAAGGGCGCGGCGGCAAGGCGGTCACCCTGGTCAAAGGCGTGCTGGTGGACGAGACTGCGCTGGAGCAGCTGGGCAAGCAGCTCAAGGCCGCCTGTGGCAGCGGCGGCACGGTGAAGGACGGCGTGATCGAGGTGCAGGGCGACCACGTGGAACGCGTGATGACCGCGCTGCAGAAGCTGGGCCACAAGGTCAAGCGCGCAGGCGGTTGAGGAGCCCAGGGCAATGGACGCAGACAAACTGCAACGCCTGGTCACCACCGAGATGCCGTACGGCAAGCACAAAGGCACGCTGCTGGCGGACCTGCCGGGCAACTACCTCAACTGGTTTGCGCGCGAGGGGTTTCCCAAGGGCGAGTTGGGCCAGTTGCTGGCGCTGATGCACGAGATTGATCACAACGGGCTGTCGGACCTGCTGCGGCCCTTGCGGGGGCGGTGATTCTTCCCCAGTGCCTGCGCTGCGTCGGGCGCTGGCCACAGGCCGCTGGAGCGCCACAACATGGTGACGATCATGGCCAAGGCAATCAGCAGCGGGCGCATCACGCCCGCATCCAGTAGCCCGTGCGTTGCTGCCTGCAGGGGGCCGACCACATAGCGCAGCACCTCTGGCAACGCTGCGAGTAGCACGGCTCCCAGGACCACCCCGGGGATATGCCCCATGCCGCCAAACACCACCATGGCAACGATAAGCACAGACTCCTGTAGGCTGAAGGCCTCGGGGGAAACAAAGCCCTGAAAAGCCGCAAACATGGCGCCTGTCACTCCGCCGAAGCTGGCGCCCACGCCGAAGGCCAGCAGCTTGAGGTTGCGGGTGTTGATGCCCATGGAACGGGCTGCGGTCTCATCGTCGCGGATAGCCATCCATGCGCGGCCGATGCGGGAGTGTTGCAGGCGCAGACAGACAACGATGGTGAGCGTCACCAGCGCCAGAAACAGGTAGTAGTACAGCGTGACCGACGCCACCTCATGGCCCGCCACCACCAGGGGGCGGCCCAGGTCCGCCCCCAGGATGTGCACCGGGTCGATCAAGCCCAGACCCTGGGCGCCCTGCGTGATGTTGACGGGGTGGCTCATGTTGATGACTAGCAGGCGCACGATTTCGCCAAAGCCCAGGGTGACCACGGCCAGGTAGTCCCCCCGCAGCTTGAGGGTGGGGGCTCCCAGCAGTATGCCGAGCAGGGCCGCGCATGCCGCGCCCAGCGGGATGGTCACCCACCAGGGGGCGTGCAGCCCCTGCGGGAACAGCGCAGCGATCCACGCAAAGTGGTCGGTCAGGTGGGGTGAGGTCAGCAGGGCAAACAGGTAGGCACCCAGTGCGTAGAAGGCCACATACCCCAGGTCCAGCAGGCCTGCATAACCCACCACCACGTTCAGGCCCAGTGCCAGCATGACGTACAGCAGGCTGACGTCAGCAACGCGCACCCAGTGGTGGCCGAAGGGTTGCAGTACCAGGGGCAGCAGGAGCACTGCGAGGACCAGGCCTGCTTGCGTGCTACGCCGTTCGAAGATCGTGCTCATGGGTGATGCCGTGGCTGGGGCGGTGGATGGGACGCTGCATGAAGCGCCAGTGGCTGTGCAGTGCCAGCGGCACCTCGGTGCCTTCGTAGGCCGCGCAGTCGGCGTAGCCGTGGGCTTCGTACAGGCGGTGTGCTGCCTGCATGAAAAGGGCGGTGTCCAGGCAAATGCGGGTGTAGCCCGCCTGAAAGGCATCTGCGTACAGCTTGCGCAGTGCCGACGAACCGAGATGCAGGCCCCGGTAGGCGGGGCGGACGTACAGGCGCTTGACTTCGACGGTGCCTGCGCCCAAGGGCCGCAGGCCACACATGCCTGCGGCTTCGCCATTCACGGCGATCAGGTAGTACGCGCTGTTTGGCCGGTTTTCGGTGTGGGAGACCTTCAATCTGGGCAGGTCCTCCGGTGGCAGCGGCAAGCCGGCACGCGGGGAGAGGGCCGGAAAGCACCGGGCTATTTCGCCATGCACCCAGCGCAGATATTCAGCCTGCAAACCCATCAGCGACGTTCGGGTTTCGCAGGTGCTGGCAGAGTCGGCGCGAAGGAATGACGGGTTCGGCATGGCGTGAATGTGTGGAAGTGCAAGAAGGTTAGACTGGATCGAATCAGCCAAAAAGTGGCTTTCATTCCTTTTATTGCGGAATGAAAAGACTGAATTGGCTGTGCTCAACCGGAGTGAAAAACGCAGATGGACAAGCTCAGTGGCATGTTGGCCTTTGTGAAAACAGCAGAGCTGGGCAGCTTTGTGGCCGCCGGACGGGCGCTGGAGATATCGGCGTCTGCGGTGGGCAAGGGCGTGGCGCGGCTGGAGCAGGAGGTGGGCGTGCGCCTATTGCAGCGCAGCACCCGGCGCATCCAGCTGACGGCAGAGGGGCGCCTGTTCCATGAGCGCTGCCGGCGCGTGCTGGACGACCTGGACGACGCGCAGGCCATGCTGTCGCTCTCGCGGGAGACACCACGGGGAAAGCTGCGGGTGAGTGCGCCCATCGTGGGCTACCACTTCCTGATGCCCCTGGTGCCGGAGTTTCTGGCGCGCTACCCCGAGGTGGAGCTGGACATCACGTTCAGCGACCGAGCGATCGACCTGATCGACGAAGGCATCGACGTGGCGATTCGCAGTGGCGACCTGCGCGATTCACGCCTGGTGTCGCGGCCCTTGCAGACCTTTCGGCTGCTGCTGTGCGCTGCGCCCAGCTACTTGGAGCGCCACGGCACGCCCGCTGCACTGCGCGACCTGGAGCGGCATGCCTGCGTGCGCTTTCGCCACCCGGATTCCGGCAAGCTGCTCGACTGGCCGTGGCGCGAGGACCTGGGCAGCGACGAGCCACGCCTTCGCACGGTGCTGGCCTGCAACAACATCGAAGCCGTTCTGGGTGCCACCCTGCGGGGGATCGGTATTGCCTGTATGCCCGACTTTCTGGTGCGCGATGCCCTGGCCGAAGGGCGGCTGGTGAGCCTGCTGGAGCCGCACCTGGGCCCGGCCCGCCAGTTCCGGGCACTGTGGCCTTCCAGCCGCCATCTGTCGCCCAAGGTGCGCGTGTGGGTGGATTACCTGGGCGCGCAGTTGTCCAGCCCGCCATAATCGCGGCCATACCAACAACCACACCGAGGGAATGCACATGAAGGGCAATATCGCTGCGATCGTTCTGGTCGTGCTGGGCGTGTTTTTTCTGCTGACCAACCTGGGACTGATCAGCATCAGCCTGCGCGAGCTGCTGCGGGTGTGGTGGCCTGTGGCGCTGATAGCAGTGGGTCTGGCGCTGTTCTTCACGCCAGGCAACAAGGGCAAATAAGCCAGAAGCGGGCGCTGGCGACCGCGTTGCCAGTCGGCAGTCTTCAACCTCGCTGGGTTTCTTCGCTGCCCTGGTGGCGGGCGCCGTGCTCATCGCGCCTATGGCGCCCATGGCCCTCGTCGCGGGGCTGCACAAAACCGGGGTCGTTCGCAAAGTAGCCCCGGAACAGGTTGCGTGCAATGCCATGGGCCGCCACCTGCAGGTCGTGCGCGACCTCCGGCGCAAACAAGCGATTGGTGTGCTGTTGCCACAGCGCCACCCAGGCCGCAAAGTGGGCGGGCGTGACGCCCTCCAGCGCCATGTGTTTGCCGAAGACATCGCCTTTGAAGCTGCGGGCGCCCAGCGCGACGGTGCTCCAGAAGTCCACCAGGCGCTGCAGGTGGGCGTCCCAGTGGCCGTGCAGGGCCTTTTCAAACACCGGACCCAGCAGCGGGTCGCGCCGCACATCCCCGTAAAAGCCGTGCACCAGTTGCGTGATGCTCTCCGCGCTGGGGGCGAGCTTGCCGGCGGTCTGTGTAGGGTGGGCTTCTTCGGTCATGGCGGCAGTGTGCTGGCTCACTGGCAGCCGCAGGTTGACGTAGCACAAGCTTGCGCGGGTGCAGCGCTGGCTTCGAACCGCGGAAACAGCACGTTGTTTTCCAGGTGGATGTGGTTGATGAGGTCGTCGCCCAGCTGGGCAATGCCCGCGTAGAGCGCGCGCCAGGTGTTGCATGCGCCTTGGGGAGGCGTGGCGTCATTCGTCAGCGCGTTGAGCTTGTCCAGCGCCTCGCCATGGTCCACATGTTCGGCGCGCATCATGCCGATGGGCTGGCCCACAAACGGGTTGCCGCCGTTCTTGAGCATGGGGAACAGCACCTGCTCTTCCTTGAGCATGTGCGACAGCAGCTCTTCGTGCATGGCCTCCAGGTGGTCGGCCAGGCCAACCGGCACCTGCGGGTGGTCGCGGTGCACGGCCTCCACGCGGCGGGCCATGCGGATCAGCTCGGGCAGCTGCTGGCGGTGCACCTCGTGGTAGCGCGCCAGGATGTGGTCGATGAGCGCGCTGGGCGACGCTGCCTCGGGCACGGCGTCGCTGCGCTGCAGGGCCGCCAGCTCGGCCAGCACGGCGTCGGCGTCCAGCCCCTTGTCGGCAGCCGCCTTGGCCAGGCTCACCTGGCCACCGCAGCAGAAGTCCAGCTTGAGGCGCCGAAACACCGCCGTGGCGCCCGGCAACTGCACGGCGATCTGGCCGATCTGCTGCTCGGCGCTCAGCGGCAGTGGGGTGGTGGGGGCTGTGGCGTGCAGGGTGTCGATGCGGGCGTTCATGGTGGTCCTTTAAAGATTCATATCGTGTGAATATTTTAGCGAATAAAATTCAGGATGTATGCATCTTTTTGATTGATCTGCGGCAAACCCATGCGACTGACCCAATGGACCGACTACACGCTGCGCGTGCTGATGTATTGCGCCGCCACCGAGGGGCGGGCGCAGCCCGTCACCATCACGGAGGTGGCCGAGGGCTATGGCATCTCGCGCAGCCACCTGATGAAGATCGTGCAGCAGTTGTCGGCGCAGGGCCTGCTGGAGACCACGCGCGGGCGGGGCGGTGGCATGCGGCTGATGGTGCCGGCGTCGTCCATCCACATTGGCGCGGTGGTGCGTGCCACCGAGACGGACTTCAACCTGGTGGAATGTTTTGACCCTGCCTCCAACCAGTGCCGCCTGAGCAGCCACTGCCGGCTCAAAGGGGTGCTGGGCCAGGCCATGCAGGCCTATCTGGAGGTGCTGGATGGCGTGACGCTGGCGGACCTGGTGGCGCCCACGTCACCCCAGGGTGTGGCGCTGCTGGCCACGGTGGCCGCCCCGCGCGCCGGCAGTGCCCGCCGCAGGGCCTCGTTGGTGCCCGGATTGCCCGATGCACCTGGGTTTGAATAAAAACGGCGTGATGCGCTAGTGCTACATACCTGGATAGCTATCAAATTAATAGTATCCAGTGGCGCCCTCTACGTACTGAGGCGCCACGCCGCTCAGCGCAGCACTTCCAGCAAGCGGTCGAGCCCGCCCTGGTTGATGGCCACCTTGGCCTGTGCACGCACGGCGGGCTTGGCGTGGTAGGCCACAGACAGGCCGGCGGCACCCATCATCGGCAGGTCGTTGGCGCCGTCGCCAACGGCAATCGCCTGCTGCGGCGAAATGCCCATGAGCGAGGCCACTTCCAGCAGCGTACGGCGCTTTTCTGCGCCGTCGCAGATGTCGCCCCAGGCCTGGTCCACCATGCGGCCCGTCAGTTGACCGTCTTGCACTTCCAGCATGTTGGAGCGCGCAAAGTCGATGCCCAGGCCCGCCTTCACGCGGTCGGCAAAGAAGGTGAAGCCGCCCGAGACCAGCAGCGTGGTGAGGCCCGCAGCCTTGGCGGCGGTGATCAGCTCCTTGGCGCCGGGGTTGAAACGCAGACGCTCGGTGAACACCTGCTCCATGTGCTGCACCGTCACGCCCTTGAGCAGGGCCACACGCTGGCGCAGGCTCTCCTTGTAGTCGGTGATCACGCCCTGCATGGCTGCCTCGGTGATGGCGGCCACCTCGGCCTTGCGGCCGGCGGCATCGGCGATTTCGTCCACGCACTCGATGTTGATGAGGGTGGAGTCCATGTCAAAAGCGATGAGCTTGTAGGCGGACAGGGACAGCGGAGGCTCGATGCCCTGGATGACGAGGCCAGGGGCGAATTCGGTTGCGTGGGTCATGGCAGAAAAAGGGGGAACAAATGCGGGGTAAGAACCCGCAATGGTATCCCCGGCAGGCTTTTGTTCCCGCCGTGCCCGCCACGCTCGCTCCAGGCGCTACCCCGGAGACTGGGCGGCAGAGGCCGCGCCCCGTGCGCGGCTCTCGCCAGATCCTGTGCCTCAGCGGGGATGCGGCAGGTTCTGGCCGCCGCCTTTGAGGGCCTTGGCGGCTGGGTTGGGCTGGGGCGGCTCGTTCATCTTGACCAGGAACATGCGTACAAAAAATGCGGCCATGCAGATCATGAACCCGATGCCGATGATGCTCATCAGGCCGTAGTCGGTGGAAAACAGATCGTTCAGCAGCTTCATGGAGACCCTCCTTGTGATGGTGTTCCCCACTATCGGACGGTCCCTGCGGCGGCTGCTTGTGCTGTGTCAAAGACTGCGGCGTGCGGGCAAGATGCAGGTCAAACCATGGCGGGATAGCGGCCAGTGCCTTCGGGCCAGGGCGTGAGCACCTCGAACCCCTCGGCCGTCACGGCCACCATGTGTTCCCACTGGGCGGACAGCGAGCGGTCGCGGGTGACCACGGTCCAGCCGTCGGCCAGCTCCTGCGTATCGCGCTTGCCGGCGTTGATCATGGGCTCGATGGTGAAGACCATGCCTTCCTCCAGCCGCAGGCCCTGGCCGCGCTGCCCGTAGTGCAGCACCTGGGGCTCGTCGTGGTAGATCTGCCCGATGCCATGGCCGCAGTATTCGCGCACCACACTGAACCGCTCGCGGTGGGCCACGGTCTGTATGGCATGGCCCACATCGCCCAGCGTGGCGCCGGGGCGTACCTGGGCAATGCCCGCGCACATGGCCTCGTAGGTGGTGTCCACCAGGCGGCGCGCCAGCGGGCTGGGCTCGCCCACAAAGTACATGCGGCTGGTGTCACCAAACCAGCCATCCTTGATGATGGCCACATCGATGTTGATGATGTCGCCCGCCTTGAGCACCTGCCCGGGCGACGGAATGCCGTGGCAGATCACATGGTTGACTGAGGTGCACACCGTTTTGGGATACCCCAGATAGCCCACGTTGGCGGGGGTGACCTGCAGTTCGTTCACGATGTAGTCGTGGCAGAGCCGGTCCAGTGCCTCGGTGCTGACGCCGGGCTGCACGTGCGGCGTGATCATGTGTAGCACGCGGGCGGCCAGGCGGCCGGCCTCACGCGCCTGGGCGATTTCGGCGGGGGAGCGCAGGGTGACGCGGGACGACTTCATTGAACACGCCGCCCGCTGTGGCCCGGCTTGGCGGCCACGGAGGCCGCCACCGTGTCCAGATCAAAGCCCCCGGCCTGTTCGGCGCGGATCAGCAGCTGGCAGATGTCGCTGTGGTCGAGGTTGGGATGCAGCTCGGCCAGCATGCCGATGCGCATCCAGTGTTCTGCCTGTGCGTTGATGGAGCGAGACAGGGCGTTGCTGGCAACGCGCAGGTTCTCGTGCATTTGGTCTGAAATTTTGACAATACCCATGCAGCGAATTGTATGCGAAACATATATGTTTCGTATCGCTGCGTGTCTGCAGTCCCTGTGGTGCGCGTTGGCAACACTGCGCTGATGCCCGGCAGCGCTACTGCGGAGGGCGCTTCAGATAGAGCTGGTCGGACCACGTGGCCAGCCACTCGGGCTTGAAGGCCACAAAAATCGCGGTGAGCATGCCCGTCACAAACCCGTCGCCCCAGGCCATGAGCCAGCGGGCCACCAGAGACAGTTCGTTGCCCACACCCGGCAACAGGTGCCCGGTCCATTGCGACAGCACACCAGCAGCAAACACGCAGGCCACGGTGCCCAGAAACGCGCGGCCCAGCACGTACACAAATGGCTGCGTACCGACAAAGCGCCGCACCAGCGCGCCCAGCGCCAGGGCCAGCGTGGCGGGCACCACGCCCAGCCAGATGGCGGCGCCCAGCGCATCGGCCCAGTCCAGGGCGGGTGAGAGCAGGCCCGCAATGGTGCCCACCGCCAGCAGCACGGGGATGGCCAGCGGCCAGCCCAGCATCAGCACCACGAGGCACGCGCCCGACCATTGCAATTGCAGCGGCATGGCGTGCAGTGTGGGCAGCGCCCACAGCCAGGGCAGAAACACCAGCGTGGCGAGCAATGGCGTCCACAGCGGGGACGCCGCGCCATGGGACTCGTGCTCCAGCGGCGTGCGGCTGGCCAGCAAGCGCCAGGGCCGCGTGACCAAGGCGGTAGTCAGGGCCACCAGCGCGACAAGAGACTCCAGCCACATTGTTTTGCTTCTCTTTTGATAGCTATCAGCGCATGATTCACTAGCGCTTGTGGCCTCTCTGGCTTGTAAAGTGCTATGCAGCCACCACGGGTTGCCCCAGGCTGCGCAGAATGTCCCGCACCATCTGTGCGCGGTCCTTGGGCTCCTTCAGCTCGCGCTCGATGCGCAGCTTCTCGTTGCCCGCCAGCTTGATGTGCTTGTTCTTCTGAATCAGTTCAATGATGCGCATCGGGTCGATGGGCGGCTGGGGCTTGAAGGTGATGTTGATGACGCCCGGGGCGGCATCCACCTTGACCACGCCGTAGGGCTGGCTCAGCACGCGCAGGCGGTGGACGTCGATGAGGGTCTGCGCCTGCGGCGGCAGCTTGCCGAAGCGGTCCACGATCTCTTCGAGCAGGCCGTCGATCTGGTCGGGCGTCTTGGCCGTGGCCAGCTTCTTGTAGAACGACAGGCGCAGGTGCACGTCGCCGCAGTAGTCGTCGGGCAGCAGGGCGGGGGCGTGCAGGTTGATGTCGGTGGTGACCGACAGGGGCGAGAGCAGGTCGGGTTCTTTGCCTGCCTTGAGCGCCTTGACGGCTTCGTTGAGCATCTCGTTGTAGAGCTGGAAGCCCACCTCCAGCATGTTGCCGCTCTGGTTCTCGCCCAGCACCTCGCCGGCGCCGCGGATCTCCAGGTCGTGCATGGCCAGGTAGAAGCCGCTGCCCAGTTCTTCCATCTGCTGGATCGCATCGAGCCGCTGCGCGGCCTGCTTGGTCAGGCCCTCGGTGTCGGGCACCATGAGGTAGGCGTACGCCTGGTGGTGGCTGCGGCCCACGCGGCCGCGCAGCTGGTGCAGCTGCGCCAGGCCGAACTTGTCGGCGCGGCTCATGATGATGGTGTTGGCCGTAGGCACGTCGATGCCGGTCTCGATGATGGTCGAGCACAGCAGGATGTTGTAGCGCTGGGCGACGAAGTCGCGCATCACGCGCTCCAGTTCGCGCTCAGGCATCTGGCCGTGGGCCACGGCGATGCGGGCCTCGGGCAATATTTCTTCGAGCTTCTGGCGGCGGTTCTCGATGGTCTCCACCTCGTTGTGCAGGAAGTACACCTGCCCGCCGCGCTTCAGTTCGCGCAGCACCGCTTCGCGGATCACGCCCGTGCCCTCGTTGCGCACGAAGGTCTTGATCGCCAGGCGCCGCTGCGGCGCGGTGGCGATGACCGACAGGTCGCGCAGGCCTTCCAGTGCCATGCCCAGCGTGCGCGGGATGGGCGTGGCCGTCAGCGTCAGCACGTCCACCTCGGCGCGCAGGGCCTTCATCTGCTCCTTGTGGCGCACGCCGAAACGGTGTTCCTCGTCGATGATGAGCAGGCCCAGGTTGTGGAACTTGGTGGATTCGGAGAGCAGCTTGTGCGTGCCCACCACGATGTCCACCGTGCCGTCGCCGATGCCCTTGATGGCGGCGGTGATCTCTTTGCCCGAGCGAAAGCGCGACACCTCGGCCACCTTCACCGGCCATTTGCTGAAGCGGTCCACCAGCGTCTGGTAGTGCTGCTCGGCCAGCAGGGTCGTGGGCGCGAGGAAGGCCACCTGCTTGCCGCCCGTGACGGCCACGAAGGCCGCGCGCAGCGCCACCTCGGTCTTGCCAAAGCCCACGTCGCCGCAGACCAGGCGGTCCATGGGGCGGGGGCTGATCATGTCCTGGATCACTGCGTGGATGGCGGCGTTCTGGTCGGCGGTTTCTTCAAAACCGAAGTCGTTGGCAAAGGTCTCGTAGTCCTGCGGGCTGTAGCGGAAGGCGTGGCCTTCGCGCGCCGCGCGGCGGGCGTAGATGTTGAGCAGCTCGGCTGCGCTGTCGCGCACCTGTTCGGCGGCCTTGCGCTTGGCCTTTTCCCACTGGCCGCTGCCCAGCTTGTGCAGCGGCGCTTCGTCGGCGCTGACGCCGGTGTAGCGGCTGATCAGCTGCAGCTGGCTTACGGGCACGTAGAGCACGGCCTTGTCGGCGTATTCCAGGTGCAAAAACTCCTGCATGGCGGGCGTGCCGTCGGGGTTCTTGTTGCCCACGTCCATGTTGACCAGGCCGCGGTAGCGGCCGATGCCGTGCGCGCTGTGGACCACGGGGTCGCCCACGTTGAGCTCGGCCAGGTCCTTGATCAGCGCCTCGACGTCGCTCACCTGCTCCTGCTTTTTGCGGCGGCGCGTGGTGGGGCCGGCGGCGAAGAGCTCGGTCTCGGTGACGAAGTCGATACCGTCCTCGATCCAGCTGAAGCCCACGGTGAGGCCGGCGGTGGCGATGCCCACCTTCTCGTCGTCCGCGCCCTGGAACTCGGCCAGCGAGTCAAAGGCCGGCGGGTTTACCCCGCTGGCGCGCAGAAAGTCGAGCAGGCTCTCGCGCCGGCCATCGCTCTCAGCCAGCAGCAGCACGCGGTGTTGCGTGTTGCGGAGGTGGGCGTGCAGACGGGCCAGCGGGTCCTCGGCACCACGCACCACCGACAGGTCGCCGAGCTTCTGGAAGTGCGGGTTGTCGGCAATGTCCTCCACGCCGGGGCGGATGGACAGCTGGGCATGCTCCTTGGCGCGCGTGTAGAACTGGTCGGCCGACAGGAACAGCGCCTCGGGTGGCAGCACCGGGCGCTCGGGGTCGCCCTGCACCAGGCGAAAGCGGTCTTTCGTGTCCTGCCAGAAGCGCTGGAAGGCGGGCTCCAGGTCGCCGTGCAGCACCACGGTGGCTTCGCCGCCCAGGTAGTCGAACACGGTGGCGGTCTCGTCGAAGAACAGCGGCAGGTAGTACTCGATGCCGGCCGTGGCCACGCCCGCGCCCATGTCCTTGTAGATGCGGCTTTTGGTCGGGTCGCCCTCGAGCATCTCGCGCCAGCGGCTGCGGAATTTGGCGCGCGCCTCGTCGTCCATGGGGAACTCGCGCCCGGGCAGCAGGCGCACCTCGGGCACGGGGTACAGGCTGCGCTGGCTGTCGGGGTCGAAGGTGCGGATGCTGTCGATCTCGTCGTCGAACAGGTCCACGCGGAAGGGTACGAGCGAGCCCATGGGGAACAGGTCGATCAGCCCGCCGCGCACCGCGTATTCGCCCGGGCTCACCACCTGGGAGACATGGCTGTAGCCCGCCAGCGTGAGCTGGGCCTTGAACTTGGCCTCGTCGAGCTTTTGCTTGACCTTGAAGTGGAAGGTGTAGCCCGCGAGGAAGGAGGGCGGCGCGAGCCGGTACAGCGCGGTGGTGGCGGGCACCAGCACGACATCGGCTTCGCCTTGCGAAATGCGCCACAGCGTGGCCAGTCGCTCGCTGATCAGGTCTTGGTGCGGGGAGAAGGTGTCGTAAGGCAGCGTCTCCCAGTCGGGGAACAGTGCGCAGCGCAGGCCCGGCGCAAAAAAGGCCATTTCGTCGATGAGCCGCTGTGCATCGGTGGCGTCGGACGTGACGATGGCGGTGGTGTGGCCAGCTGCCTTGTCGCGCTCGGCCAGGCGTGCCAGCAGCAGGGAGTCGGCGCTGCCCACGGGGCGGGGCAGGGCAAAGCGTTTTCCGGGGGAGAGTTTGGGGAGTTCCATGCGGACGGTGTCGTCAGTGGGCCCACCGCATCCCCAGGGGCGCGAAACACGCACGGGCTGGATCGGGGGCAACGGGAGATTTTAGAATGAGCGCTCCATGACTGCTCCTCTGTTGCACCCTTCGCTCACCCCCTTGTCGGCCCAAGGGCGTTTTTGGGCCTTGGTGCCCTGTGCAGGGGTCGGGTCGCGGGCCGTGCCGGCAGGCCCAGGCATGGCCCCTTCAGCACAGCCTGTGCAGGCATCGACCGTGGCGGCTTTTTCGCCCACCTCAGCGCTGTCTGCCAATGCACCCGTGGCGGTTGCCCCGTTGCCCAAGCAATACCACCTGGTGGCAGGCCATCCGATGGTGCTGCACACACTGGCTGCGTTTGCCGGGGTCGGGCGCTTGCTGGGTACGCTGGTGGCCGTGGCGCCGGGGGATCACTTTCTGGATGCCCATGCCCATCCCGCATTTTTTGTGGTGGAGTGTGGTGGCCCCACGCGTGCCGACACGGTGCTGGGTGGCCTCAAGGCGCTGCTGGATCGTGGTGCCCAGCCTGGCGACTGGGTGCTGGTGCATGACGCAGCGCGCTGCCTCGTGACCTCAGAGCAGATCGATGCGCTCATCGACCAATGCGCGGGCGACAGTGTGGGTGGCCTGTTGGCGCACAAGCTGGCCGACACGCTCAAGACTTCCATCGACGGCCCGGGCGGCGTGCGCGTGGCCTCCACCGTGGACCGCAGCGACAAGTGGCTGGCGCAGACGCCGCAGATGTTCCGCATCGGCCCGCTGATGGAGGCCATCGACAAGGTGGGCTCCAACGTGACTGATGAAGCCAGTGCGATGGAGGCCCTGGGTTTTCACCCCCGGCTGGTGCCCGGCGGGGCGCAGAATTTCAAGGTCACTTACCCGGACGATTTCGCGCTGGCGGCTGCGGTGCTGGCCCAGCGTGCGCACAGCACCACGCTGGAGCGCTTTGGCGGGGAGCGGGGGCAGGTGAGTACGGCCCCTGGCAAGAAGAATCTTTTTTAGTCCGCTGCGCATGGCGCTGCCGGCATCACTGGCGCGCTGACTGCGTTGCTCATCGGGGGAAACCGTCCGACGTTCCCCGCGACTCCTCACACAAACCTTCACAAAGGCAGACAAATGAATTTCAGGATTGGAGAAGGTTGGGACGTACATGCGCTGGTGCCCGGCCGCCGCCTGGTGATTGGTGGGGTGGAGATCCCTCACCCGACAGGCCTGCTGGGCCACTCGGACGCCGACGTATTGCTGCACGCCATCACCGACGCGCTGCTCGGCGCGGCGGCACTGGGAGACATTGGCCGCCATTTCCCCGACACCGATGCCGCGTTCCGGGGCGCAGACTCGGGCGTGCTGCTGGCCGAGGCGGCGCGGCGGGTGCGCGCAGCGGGCTTTGAGATCGGCAACATCGACAGTACGGTTGTCGCCCAGGCCCCACGCCTGGCGGCGCACATCCCTGGCATGCGGGCCGCCATCGCCCGCGCGGTGGGTGTGGCAGAGGACCAGGTCAATGTGAAAGCCAAGACGGCCGAGCGCCTGGGCCCGGTAGGGCAGGGGCTGGCCATGGAGGCACGAGCCATAGCGCTGGTCTACCGGGCGTAAGTCGCAGGGGATTGGCCCGGCCTTTGGCGCAGGGTCTTGCAGCGCTCAGCTGCTACTGCGCTCCACGATGGAAAAGCCGATGTCCACCACGGGCTGGGCGCCTGCCTTGCCCTCGGCCCGGTCGGCAATCCACTGAGCCGCTGTCCGGCCCATGCGTGTGCCGTCGATGCGCACGGTGGAAAGAGACGGGCTGACGGTCTCGGCAAAGTCGATGTCGCCAAACCCCATCACAGCGAGTTGCTGAGGCACTGCGATTGCTCGGGCCCTGGCTTCGGTGAGCACGCCCAGGGCGAGCATGTCGGAGCTGCAGAACACTGCGTCGATATCGGGCACGTCGGCCAGCAGGGCTGCGAGCCCTGCACGGCCATCTGCGTGGGTGGTGGGTGATTTACCCAGTCGCACGGCGGGCGGGCGCAGACCCAGGCGCGCGGCGGCGTCAGCAAAGCCCTGAGCGCGCCGCGCCGCGCGCTCGTCTCCGCCACTGAGCAGCGCCAGCCGTCGCCGTCCCCTGGCGAACAGGTGCTCGCACACGGCGGCGCCCAGCGCTTCGTGGCGCAGGCCGACCAGCATGTCGATGGGGGTGTCCGTGAAGTCCCAGGTTTCCACCACCGGAATGCCCGAGGCCATCAGCAACCGCCGCCCCTCGGGTGAGTGCATGACCCCCGTGAGCACGATCCCATCGGGCCGCCGGCCCACGATGGCGCGCAGCAACTCGTCTTCGCGTGAACGGGCGTAGCCCACCTGGCCCACCATGACCTGAAAGCCGCGCAGTTCCAGCGCATCGGTGAGGGCCTGCACCATTTCACCAAACAGTGGCCCCGTGAGCGTGGGGACCAGTGCCGTCACCACGTGGCTGCGCGCCGAACGCAACCCGCCTGCCACCAGGTTGGGCACATAGCCCAACGCGGAAACGGCTTCCTGAACCCGTTGCCGTGTGCGCTCAGACACCTGCTGCGGCGTGTTGATGGCGCGCGACACGGTAATCATCGACACGCCAGCCCGTTCGGCTACCTCGCGCAGCGTGACCGCCGAGCGGTCGCGGCCGGAGGGTGGGGCAGTGCGGGCCGGATCAGGAGCTTGCATGGTGGTGGAGTCTAAAGGGCGCGTGACTTCGGGCTGGCACCGTGCACGCCCCTGTGCGACGGCACTCCAGTGAAATTTGTCAACATAAGGGTTTTCACTATGTTGTCTGATGATGTTAACGTTAACATTTGCATAAATCGCAGAAATTTCCCAATTTAGAGCAGAGATTCTGTGACTTGTACGACCTTCGAGGACCTCTTACCCACCGCCCGCTTTTCACCATGACCCCGCAAGAACTCAAAACCATCATGGGCTCCGGCCTGCTCTCGTTCCCCATCACCGACTTCGACGAGCAGGGCAACTTCCGCCCCAAGACCTACATCGAGCGCCTGGAGTGGCTCGCCCCCTACGGCGCCAGCGCCCTGTTTGCCGCCGGTGGCACGGGTGAGTATTTCTCGCTCTCGGGCCCGGAGTACAGCGAGGTCATCAAGACGGCCGTGGATACCTGCCGGGGCAAGGTGCCGATCATTGCCGGGGCCGGTGGCCCCACCCGCACGGCCATTGCCCATGCCCAGGAGGCCGAGCGCCTGGGCGCCCATGGCATCCTGCTGTTGCCGCATTACCTGACCGAAGCTGGCCAGGAAGGCCTGATCGCCCATGTGGAGCAGGTCTGCAAGAGCGTGAAGTTCGGTGTGATCGTCTACAACCGCGACCGCACCAAGCTGACGGCCGAGTCCCTGGCCATCCTGGCCGAGCGTTGTCCGAACCTGGTGGGGTTCAAGGACGGTGTGGGCAACATCGAGACCATGTCTTCCATCTACATGAAGATGGGTGACCGCTTCTCGTACCTGGGCGGTCTGCCCACGGCGGAGGTGTATGCCGCTGCCTACAAGGCGCTGGGCACGCCGGTGTATTCGTCGGCGGTGTTCAACTTCATCCCCAAGACGGCGATGGAGTTCTACAAGGCAGTGGCCAGCGATGACACGGCCACGCAACACCGGCTGCTCAAGTCGTTCTTCATGCCGTACCTGGCCATTCGCAACCGGGTGGAGGGCTATGGCGTGTCGATCATCAAGGCGGGGGCACGCATCGTGGGCCATGACGGCGGGCCGGTGCGGGCGCCGCTGACGGACCTCAAGCCCCATGAGATGCAAGAGCTCAAGGCGCTGATTGACAAGCTCGGGCCGCAGTGAACCCGGCCGGCTGATTCCTTCCTTTTCTCATCCACCCCCGAGGCCCCGCAGAGGGCCTGCCATCACTACTTTCGGAGACACCCTCATGTTCGTTGCCAAGAAACTGTTGCTTGTTGCTGCCGCCTGTGGCCTTGCCTTTGCCGCATCTGCGCAGACCGCCGCGCCAGCTGCTGCCACCTGGCCCGATAAACCCGTGACCATCGTCGTGCCGTTCCCGGCCGGCGGTTCCACCGACATGGTGGCCCGCGCCATGGCCCTGCACATGGGCGACAAGTTGGGCCAGAACTTCGTGGTGGACAACCGCCCGGGTGCCACGGGCACACTGGGCGCGGGCATGGTCAAGCGCGCGCCAGCCGATGGCTACACGCTGCTGGTGTCGTCGCTGGGTGCCTTTGTCGTGGCGCCGCACTTGCTCAAGAGCGTGCCGTACGACGCCCTCAAGGACTTTGACTACATCACCGTGCCGGTACAGGCGCCCAACGTGCTGGTCGCAGCCCCCGGACAGAAGGCGCGCACCGTGAAGGAGGTGATCGCCCAGCTCAAGGCCAACCCTGGCAAGGTGAGTTTTGCCAGCTCGGGCAACGGCTCGTCAGACCACCTTTCTGCCGAAGTGTTCTGGCAGCAGAGTGGCACCGAAGGCCTGCACATTCCCTACAAGGGTGGCGCACCGGCCATCAACGACCTGCTGGGCGGGCAGGTGGAGTTCTCGTTCCAGAACGTGAACGCCGTGTTGCAGCACATCCGTGCGGGCAAGCTGCATGCCATCGCTGTGACGGGCGACAAGCGCAGCCCTGTGTTGCCGGATGTACCCACGCTGGCCGAAGCGGGCGTGGCCGGTGCTGAGGTGTACTCCTGGCAGGGCATGGCCGCACCCAAGGGCCTGCCGCCTGCACTCAAGAAGAAGCTCGCTGACGCCGCCATCGCAGCCATCAACGACCCGGCCGTGAAAAAGCGCATGCTGGACCAGGGCCTGGAGATTGTCGGCAGCACGCCCGAAGCCTTCACCGCCTACCAAGCGCGCGAATTCGCCCGTTGGAAGACCGTGATCGAGACCCGAAAAATCACCGCTGATTGAGCCCTGCCACGAGGCGCCGGGCGCGCCTCATCCTCGTTTTCTGACCACCATGACCAACTCTTCCAATCCATCTGCCACCAGCACCCCCGTTATCACCGAGCTGCGCGTGGTGCCTGTAGCGGGCCACGACAGCATGCTCATGAACCTGAGCGGCGCGCACGGTCCGTTCTTCACGCGCAACCTGCTCATCCTGCGTGACAGCGCGGGCAACACAGGCGTGGGCGAAGTACCCGGCGGCGAGAAGATCCGCCAGACCATCGAAGATGCGCGACCGCTCATCGTGGGCCAGCCCGTGGGTCACCACAACGCCGTGCTCAATGCCATGCGCGCCCAGTTTGCCGACCGCGATGCGGGCGGGCGTGGCCTGCAGACCTTTGACCTGCGCATCACCATCCATGCCGTGACGGCGGTGGAGTCGGCCTTTCTCGATCTGCTGGGCCAGCACCTGGGCGTGCCCGTGGCTGCGCTGCTGGGCGACGGCGTGCAGCGCACATCGGTGCAAATGCTGGGCTACCTGTTCTATGTGGGCGACCGTGCAAAGACCGATCTGGCCTACCGCACCGAGCCCGGCGCCGACAACGACTGGTTCCGCCTGCGCAACGAAAAGGCCATGACGGCTGAGGGCATCGTGCACCTGGCCGAGGCCGCTTACCAGCGCTATGGCTTTGCTGACTTCAAGCTCAAGGGCGGTGTGCTGCGTGGCGAGGAAGAGGTCGAGGCCATCCGCGCGCTGCACGAGCGCTTCCCCGAAGCGCGCGTGACGCTGGACCCCAATGGCGGCTGGCTGTTGAAAGACGCCATCCGCCTCACGCGCGACCTGCATGGCGTGATGGCCTATGCCGAAGACCCCTGCGGCGCAGAAGGCGTGTTCTCGGGCCGCGAGGTGATGGCCGAGTTCCGCCGCGCCACCGGCCTGCTCACCGCTACCAACATGGTGGCCACCGACTGGCGCGAAATGGCGCACAGCCTGGCGCTGCAGTCGGTGGACATTCCGCTGGCAGACCCGCATTTCTGGACCATGGCCGGATCAGTGCGTGTGGCGCAGATGTGCCAGGCCTTCGGCCTGACCTGGGGCTCGCACTCCAACAACCATTTCGATGTTTCGCTGGCCATGTTCACCCACGTGGGCGCCGCTGCCCCGGGCCGCGTGACCGCGATCGACACGCACTGGATCTGGCAGGACGGCGAGCGCCTGACGAAGCAGCCGTTCCAGATCAGGAATGGTTTCATTGACCTGCCCAAGAAGCCCGGTCTGGGGGTAGAGCTGGACATGGACGAGGTTGAGCGCGCCCACCGCCTGTACCTGCAGCACGGCCTGGGGGCACGCGACGACGCGATTGCGATGCAGTACCTGATCCCCGGCTGGAAGTTCAACAACAAGTCACCTTGCATGGTGCGCTGAGGCGGTTCCAAAACACGAAGCCCTCCAGTGGAGGGCTTTGTGTTGGGGCAGGGCAGGGGATCAGGCCATACGGTCTTCCGCCCGTCGCCGGGGCAGCTGGCGCTTGACGGATGGGCGCTGCAGGCGCTGCTTGGGGTCCACGCCTTCGGGCAGGCTGGTGGCACGCTGCAGTTGCAGGTGGGCCACCAGGCCTCCGGTGCTGGAGTTGGCCAGCGCAAAAATGCCGCCCATGCGCTGCACCGTCTTGTCCACAATCGACAGCCCCAGGCCTGCACCCGCCGCTGCCGTGCGCGCCGAGTCGCCCCGGAAGAACGGCTTGGTGAGGTTGGACAGCTGCTCAGGCGGCACGCCAGCGCCGTGGTCGCGCAACTTGATCAGCACCCAGTTTTCGCGGCTCTTGGCGGCGATGTCCACGTTGGTGATGCCCGTGTCCTCGTTCTTGCCGTAGCGCCGGGCGTTCTCCAGCAGGTTGGAGATCACACGGGCCAATTCCACCTCGTCTGCCAGCACGTTCAGGTCCTCAGGCACCGCCATGGTGATCTGCAGCTCGCGGTGGTCCTGCACCGCGTACACACATGACGACACCACCGCATGCAGGTTCACCGGCGTGAGCGTCACGTGGTCGGGCCGTGCGTAGTCCAGAAACTTGTCGATGGTGGCGTCTAGCTGCACGATGTCGGCCACCATGTGCTCGCGGGCCACTTCGTCGGTCACGCTCATCTCGGTTTCCAGCCGCAGGCGCGCCAGCGGCGTGCGCAGGTCGTGCGAAATGCCTGCCAGCATCACGGCGCGGTCCTGTTCCAGCTTGGCCAGCTTTTGGGCCATGCGGTTGAAGCCGATGTTCACCTCGCGGATTTCGCTGGTCACCACTTCTTCGTCGAGGTGGCTGGCGGCAAAGTCACCGTCTTTGACGCGGTTGGCCGCATAGGACAGCTGCTTGAGCGGGCGGTTGATCAGCCGGGCAATGGCCGCGGCACCGGCCAGCGACAGCGCGGCGGCCGTGATCAGCCAGATCAGCCAGGTGCGTCCCCCTGCCGGGCTGAAGCGCGAGCGGTCCATCAGCAGCCAGTTGGGGTCGCCGTTGATGTTGAAGCCGACCCACAGGCCGTTTTCTCCGTTCACGCTTTGCGCCACGATGGTGTCCGGGCCCAGGCGCATGGTCAGCTCGTCGGTCAGGCGGTTGCCCAGGGCCGTCGGGTCGAGCAGCGCGTACTTGTCCTTGGGCTCGCGCGGCAGGATGCGCACCCCCTCCTGGTCGGCCATGGTCTTGATGAGCGACACGCGCGCGATGGCGTCGGAGTGCACTAGCGCGGCGCGGCTCAGGTTGACCAGCGATGCAATCTGCTGCGCGGTCTGCAGCGTGCGCGGTTCAAACTCCAGCGCGCGCAGGGTTTGCAGCCACGCCAGGATGCTGCCCACCAGCAGCAGGGCCAGCAGAAAAAACGTGCGCCAGAAAAGGTTCAGACCGACGCGCGCACGCTGTTCCCGCGCCCGCCGAATGGCCTCCAGCGGGGCAGGGCTGGTGGCGTCGGAGGGGGCGGTGACAGACTTGCGGGACGAAGATCTCGGCTTGCCCTCAGTGTTGGCCATGAACTATCAGCTCGTTCCGTCCGGCACAAACACGTAGCCCACGCCCCAGACGGTCTGGATGTAGCGGGGCGCAGCGGCGTCCACTTCCACCAGCTTGCGCAGGCGAGAGACCTGCACGTCCAGGCTGCGGTCGAAGGGCTCGAACTCGCGGCCGCGGGCCAGCAGAGCCAGCTTTTCGCGCGACAGGGGCTGGCGCGGGTGGCGCACCAGGGCCTTGAGCATGGCGAATTCGCCGGTGGTCAAAGGCAGTTCTTCGCCGTTGCGCTGCAGTGCGCGCGTGCCCAGATCGAAGGTGAAGGGGCCAAAGGTGACGACTTCGTTGTCGCCCGAGGGGGCGCCTGGGGCTTCCTGGGCGGGGCGGCGGCGCAGCACGGCGTGGATGCGGGCGAGCAGCTCGCGCGGGTTGAAGGGCTTGCCCAGGTAATCGTCGGCGCCCACTTCCAGGCCCACGATGCGGTCCACGTCCTCGCCTTTGGCAGTGAGCATGATGATGGGGGTGCGGTCGTTGGCGGCGCGCAGGCGGCGGCAGATCGACAAACCGTCTTCGCCGGGCATCATCAGGTCCAGCACGATGATGTCCACCGTCTCGCGCAGCAGCAGGCGGTTGAGGGCCTTGCCGTCTTCGGCAACCATGACTTCAAAACCCTCTTGGGTGAGGTAGCGGCGCAGCAGGTCGCGGATGCGGGCGTCGTCGTCCACTACCAGAACTTTGTCGGTGCGATTGGGTGTTGTGGCCATGTTGATCTCAAGTCCAATTTGTAACAGAGCCAATTCTGACCAGTTGGAACGCCGAAGTTCGGGTTTGGAGGCCGGGTTTGACCAACTGTTACAAGTTTTGCCCAGCTTCGCACCTCGTGCGACATGGCTTTGTCAAGGGCGTAGCGCACTGCGGTTAAGGTGGGGCCCCGCACCCCTGGCAACCGGGGCGTGCACCAATGACAAGGACCGAGTGATGATGAAAAACACTACTAAATTGATAGCTGCCAGTGCATTGATTGCCTGCGCAAGCGCCGCTTTTGCCCAAAATGTACCGGCCCCAGAGCTGCGCAATGTGGTGCAGCTGTCGGCCACGGGCACGGTGGAGGTGCAGCAAGACCTGCTGGTGCTCAACCTTGCCACCAGTAAAGAGGCCGCCGATGCCGCTACCGTGCAAACCCAACTCAAGCAGGCGCTGGATGCTGCACTGACCGAGGCCAAGCGCAATGCGCAGCCAGGCCAGCTGGACGTGCGCACCGGTCCGTTCGGGCTGTACCCCCGCTATGGCAAGGACGGCAAGATCAACGGCTGGCAGGGCCGGGCAGAGTTGGTGCTGGAGGGCCGTGACTTCGCGCGCATCACGGCCACCGCCGGCAAGATTCAGACCTTGGCGATCAGCCAGGTGGCGTTTGGCCTGTCGCGCGAGGCCCGCGCCAAGGTGGAGTCCGAGGCCCAGACCCAGGCCATCGAGCAGTTCAAGGCCCGTGCGGCCGAACTGGCCAAGGGCTTTGGATTTGCGAACTACAGCTTGCGCGAAGTGGCGGTGAACAGCAATGAAATGTCGCCCGGCCCCCGGCCCCGCATGATGGCCGCCGAGGCCAAGGCGGCGTCGTTCTCGGACTCAGCCGTGCCGGTGGAAGCGGGCAAGGCCCAGGTCACGGTGAACGTGTCGGGCTCGGTGCAGATGCGCTGAGGCCTCTGAGCCCCCTGAGTCGCTGGGTGTGCCCTGTTTGAAATAAAAACGGCTGCAAGCGCTAGTGCAATAAGCGCTGGCAGCTATCAAAAGCAGAGCGATTGCTCAGCACCGGCTTACTGAGCAGCCCAGCCGCCGTCCATGTTCCACGCCACGCCACGCACGTTGTTGGCGGCGGGGGAGCAGAAGAACACGGCCAGTTCGCCCAACTCCTCGGGCGTAGTGAACTGCATCGAAGGCTCCTTCTCGCCCAGCAGCAGCTTCTTGGCTTCTTCATTGGATATGCCGTGTTCGGCGGCCTTGGCGTCCACCTGCTTTTGCACCAGTGGCGTCAGCACCCAGCCTGGGCAGATGGCGTTGCAGGTCACGCCGGTGGTGGCGTTCTCCAGCGCGGTGACCTTGGTCAGGCCCACGATGCCGTGCTTGGCGGCTACATAGGCGGACTTCTGGGCCGATCCCACCAGGCCGTGCACCGACGCCACGTTGATGATGCGGCCCCAGTTGGCGCTCTTCATCGCGGGCAGGGCCAGGCGCGAGGTGTGGAAGGCACTGGTCAGGTTGATGGCGATGATGGAGTCCCAGCGTTCGACGGGAAAGTTCTCCACATTGGCCACGTGCTGGATGCCTGCGTTGTTGATCAGGATGTCCACGCGGCCAAACTGGCTGGCGCTGTACTTCATCATGTCTTCGATGTCGGCCACACGGCTCATATCGGCGCCGTGGTAAGCCACCTGGGCGCCCGCAGCCACGCCAGCTGCCAGCACCTCGGCGCGGGGGCCATCCACATCGCCAAAGCCGTTGAGCACGATGTTGGCGCCCTGGCGCGCCAGGGCCTTGGCGATGCCAAGACCAATGCCGCTGGTGGAGCCGGTGACGAGGGCAGTTTTGCCTTTCAGCATGGGAGTCTCTCCGAATGAATTACGATGCGACGACAAGAAAAAGTCGGCACTCAGGGGCAAGCGATGGGTGCCAACGACCACAGCATTATCGAGCGCTGCCCCCGGATTTCGCACCCATGATTGAACCTACGCTGAACTACGTACTGTGCCCAGGCCCCGCGGCCTCGCCGGAGACTTCAGACCGCGCACCCGCTCCCGCACAGCAGCACCGCATGGCGTATTGGGAGTGGAACGCCACCGGCAACCCGGCGCACCCGCACGTCATCGTCTGCGTGCATGGCCTGTCGCGCCAGGGGCGGGATTTTGATACCTTGGCCCGCGTGCTGAGCCAGCATGCACGGGTGATCTGCCCCGACGTAGTGGGCCGGGGACGCAGTGACTGGCTGGCCGACCCCATGGGCTACCAGATTCCCCAATACGCGGCGGACATGCTGGCATTGCTGGCGCAGTTGCACCAGCAAGCCCCCATCACCACGCTGGACTGGGTGGGCACGAGCATGGGCGGACTCATCGGCATGGGCATCACCGGCCAGCCGGGCCTGCCCTTGCCGATGCCTGTGCGCCGGCTAGTGTTGAACGATGTGGGGCCTGTCATCCAGTGGCAGGCGCTGCAGCGCATCGGACAGTATCTGGGGCAGCCCGCGCGATTTGCATCGCTGCAGCAGGCGGCCGATGCAATGTGGGCCATCTCCACCAGCTTTGGCCCCCACACGCCCGCCCAGTGGCTGGACCTGTCGCGCGCCATGGTGCGCGAGCTGCCGCAGTCCGCCGGAGGCGGTCTTGCGCTGCACTATGACCCGGCGATTGCCGTGCCGTTCAAGACGTTGACGCAGGAGGCTGCGGCGGCGGGCGAGGCGGCACTGTGGCAGCTGTATGACCACATCACGGCCCAGACGTTGCTGTTGCGCGGTGCGCAGTCCGACCTGCTCTCGCGCGATACGGCGCAGGCCATGGCGCAGCGCGGGCCCCGGGCCCGCGTGGTGGAGTTCGACGGTGTGGGCCACGCGCCCACGCTGGTGGCGGAAGACCAGGTCGCCGCAGTCGCGAGTTTCCTGCTGGCGGCAGAGGGTGCTGTGGCCGGATGAAAACCAACCCTCCTGCACCAGCGTCTCTCACCCCCCAGGCCGACGCTGTCCCCCAGCTCATCGCCGCCACGGCACACACCCTGCCGGAGCAGGTGAACGCACTGGCCCGCGCGCGCGCTTTTGCCGAACCCCTGATGGCGGGCGAGACGCTCGATTCCGGCGAGAACACGCTGGCCCACGCCGATGCGGTAGCCGCCATCCTCAAGGGCATTGGCGGTTCCGAAGCCATGCAGGCGGCCAGCTATCTGGTACACGCCTGCATCCATCTGAACAAACCCGAGGAGGTGATTGCCAAGGCCTTTGGCGCCAACTTCGCGGCGCTGGCGGTGGAGACCACCAAGCTGATGCGCGTGCAGCAGCAGGCCCGCGCGGCTGCACCGCTGGACGACCCGGCCGTGCAGACGGAGAACGTGCGCAAGATGCTGCTGGCGTTCTCGCGCGACCTGCGCGTGGTGATGCTGCGGCTGGCCTCGCGCTTGCAGACGCTCCGTTTTCATGCGGCCAGCAAGCGCCCCGTGTCGCCCAGCCTGGCGCGCGAGTCGCTGCAGGTGTTTGCGCCGCTGGCGAACCGCCTGGGTATCTGGCAGGTGAAGTGGGAGCTGGAGGACCTGTCCTTCCGCTTCCTGGAGCCCGACACCTACAAGGAAGTGGCCCGCCTGCTTGACGAAAAGCGTGGCGAGCGCGAGGTCTACATGGAGCAGCTGCGCGCGCGGCTCGAATCCGACCTGCGTGCGCGCAGCATCAGCGCCACCGTGGCGGGCCGCCCCAAGCACATCTACAGCATCGTCAAGAAGATGCGTGGCAAGTCGCTCAACTTCGATCAGGTGTTCGACATCCGCGCGCTGCGTGTGGTGGTGCCCACGGTGAAGGACTGCTACGCCGCCCTGAGCTGGGTGCACGAGCAGTTCAAGCCCATCGTGGAGGAGTTTGACGACTACATCGCCAAGCCCAAACCCAACGGCTACCAGTCGCTGCACACCATCGTGCGGGACGACAACGGCAAGCCCATCGAGATCCAGATCCGCACCCAGGCCATGCACGAACACGCCGAGCATGGCGTGGCCGCGCACTGGGCCTATAAGGAGGCCGGGGCCAAAGGTTATGCGGGTGTGTCTGCAACGGGCGAGTACGACGCCAAGATTGCCGTGCTGCGCCAGCTGCTGGCATGGGAGCGGGACCTTGCGGGCGCGTTGCCCAACCGGGGCTTGTTCGAGGACCGCATCTACGTGCTGACCCCCGATGCCGCTGTGGTGGAGCTGCCCCAGGGCGCCACCCCGGTGGACTTTGCCTACTCGGTCCACACCAGCCTGGGCCACCGCTGCCGGGGCGCCAAGGTCGATGGTGTGATGGTGCCGCTCAATACCCCGTTGCAAAACGGGCAGACGGTTGAAATCTCCACCGTCAAGGAAGGGCGCCCCTCGCGCGACTGGCTCAATGCCGAGCTGGGCTATCTCACCAGCAATCGCGCCAAGGCCAAGGTGCGTGCCTGGTTCAACGCACAGGCCACCCACGAGACAGTGGCCCGGGGCCGCGAGGCGGTCGAAAAGCTGTTGCAGCGCGAAGGCAAGACCGCCATCAAACTCGACGATCTGGCGGTGCAACTGGGCTTCAAGTCGGCCGACGCGCTGTTTGAGGTGGTGGGCAAGGATGAGTTTTCGCTGCGCAACATCGAAACGGTGCTGCGCCCGCCCGAGCCCGTGCTGCAGCCCGACGACTATCTGCTGCTCAAGAAAACACGCACCAACGACGCGGCCCCCAAGGGCGGTGTGCTGGTGGTGGGCATCGACTCTCTGATGACGCAGCTGGCCAAGTGCTGCAAGCCCGCACCGCCGGACACCATCCGTGGCTTTGTCACGCGCGGCAAAGGGGTGAGCGTGCACCGTGCCGACTGCAGCAACTTCCGCGAGATGGCGGCACGCAACGCCGAGCGTGTGATCGAGGTGGAGTGGGGCGTGCCCAAGCCATCGGCATCCACGGCGGTGTACCCTGTGGACGTCGCGGTGGAGGCCGCCGACCGCCAGGGCCTGCTGCGCGACATCTCGGAAGTGTTTGCCCGCGAAAAAACCAATGTGATCGGTGTGCAGACCCAGTCCGTCAAAGGCACGGCGTGGATGACGTTCACGGTAGAAGTGTCTGACTCAGGCCGCCTGAACAAGGTGCTCGGCATCGTGGCTGGGGTGCAGGGCGTTCGTTCTGCCCGCCGTCGTTGAGGCGAGACGCGCGCGGGCCTTGCCTGTGAGCCCGCTTCGCGCGCGTTGTGTGATTTGTAGCCTGCCGTGCCCGAGGGGGCGATTTTTATGGCTATAATCGTGGTCTTGATAACGACAGGCGCGTAGCTCAGCTGGTTAGAGCACCACCTTGACATGGTGGGGGTCGTTGGTTCGAGTCCAATCGCGCCTACCATCTTTCTCCCTCTCGACGAGACCAGCGTCGGGAACTCACGGGAGATTTATGGGAGATTACCCGGCTACATGCCGGGTTTTGTCTTTCTGCCCCAGCATCGCCTCGATCTTGGCTTTCTCCCTTCCCCTGTCCGCTCCATCGATCCACTTCGCGTAGACGCTGAACAGCATCTTGGCGTTCTTGTGCCCCATCTGCCTAGCGATGTAGGCCGGGTTGGCGCCCGCTGCCAGGGCGTTGGTAGCGTATGTGTGGCGGGTTTGGTAGGCCCTGCGCCACCGGATGCCGCAGGCACGCAGGGTAGGGCGCCAGAACGTGTCGCGCTGGCTGCGCTCATCGTGCCACGCCTTCCCCGTGATCGGGTTCTCGAAAATCCGGCGCCCCAGATCCTGGTCGGTCTTGTCCGTGCTGCCCACCATGGTCCAGGGCTTCATCGCCTCCAGCGCTGCGACCGCACGGGCCAGCAGGTCGACATCCCGCACGTTGTACGTCTTGAGGGGCTTCACCTCGCCTGCCGTGCGAGCGCGCTGCACGCGGATGGTGCCTGCGGACCAATCCACATCCCCCCATCGCAACTCGATCAGTTCCTCCGGCCGCATCCCGGTCGTGAAAGCCATCTCGAAGTAGGCCCAAGCCCGCACGTCGTAGCGCTCTCGCATGTGGGCCAGCACTTGCTCCATTTCCTGGGGGCTCAGTGGGTCAGGTGGCTGTGCCTGATGCTTGCTGTTTTCGATGCCCTCCATCGGGTCGCCCAGGTCCAGCTCGCGGCCGGCCAGCGCGAAGACACCCCGCAGCGGAATAAGGTAGTTGTTCAGCAGCTTCGCCGACTTCCACGGCGTCTTTCCTACCTTGGCCGCCACGACTGCATGGCTCAGGCTTTCCATGGCCGACTCCGGCCCCAGCAGGCCCTGCCACACCTCAAGCGCGTTCCGATACTGGCTCAAGGTGTTCTTGGCCAAGCGGCCCTTGGTTTCCAGCCACAGATCGCACCACTGCTTGAACGTGTGAGCGGGCTTCGCCTTTTTCGCCTGGGGCGCGTCTGGGAAGAACTCCGCCCAGTCGAAAGTGCCGCGCGCGACTGCTTTGCGCACCCTGTCCACCAGCTTCTCCGCATACCGCAGATTCACCGGGGTGGGGGGTAGAGCCAAGCGCACGCGCTGCCATCGTCCATCCAGGGTGAAATTCACCCGGATTGATTTCTCGCGGGCTTCTACGCCGCTGCCGTCTCGACCCATCGCTCAGTCTCTTTCGTGTCTATGTAAATGACGCCATCGGCCCGGCGCCAGTGCTTTCCCTCAAGCCACACCCCGCGCTCCATCTTTCGGCGAATGGCTTTTTCCGTGTGCCCTGAGATCGCCGCGTACAGGCGGATCGTGACGAATCGGGTGGGGGCTACCATCACAGCGTCTGTCATGGTTCGGCACCTCCTGCGCACCGGTCCGCCAGCGCACCCTGTTTGAATAGCCTGTGAACCTTGGCCATGGCCCGGCGGGCAACATGAAGGTTCTGGCGATCCTGCTCGGGCATCTGCTGAGAGAACATGCTGCAGTGCCTGCGCCGCTTTTTCCCCCAGTCCTCAACCACAGCATGCAGGGCGTTGAGCTCTTCCCTGGTCACGGTGTTGTCCATCTGGCTCATGGCGCTCCACCTCCTGCAGCGTTGTGTTCGACCCGCAGCACCTGCATGTCCTGCTGCTTTCGGATGGCGTTCACTTTGCGCAGCGCGCGCTTCGAGTGCAGGAGCCGCAGGCGTTCGCCCTCGATCTGCTCAGCAGTGAACTGGCCATCCTTACGGTGAAGATCCCGGGTTGCCCGGAACAGGTCGCTCTGGGCCTGCACTGCGTGCCACAGGGCCACTGTGTCGGCCTTGGTCAGGGTTGTGCAGATAGGCTTCATGCTCCACCTCCAGGCGCGGGCAGCGCTTCGAAGAAGGTTCCGCGCCTTTGCTGTGTGGCCTTGAGGTACTGCACCTCCACTTTCGCCGAATTCACCAGCACGGCAGCCACCTCGGCAACAGCCTTCGCGCGGTCAATAGGCATGGGCTTTTCGTGGTTGCGGGACAGGAAGCCCAGCACCAGGCCTGCCAAGCTGTCGGGGTTTGGGCGGTAGGTCATGTACGACCTTCCTGCGTTTTGAAGGGCTTGGCGCCACCGTAGTAGGTGGTGTGTGTCTCTCCAATAGTGATCTCTGCGTCGTTTCCAAGGTAACTCATGATGATGGCGTTGAGCGATCCAATGCGAACTG
>NZ_JAOBSQ010000040.1:0-24292 GCF_025246485.1 Acidovorax sp. K2F | reverse complement strand
TCGATCGCTAGCAATTCCCGCCGCCCATCCTGCCGCACCAGAACCGCGCCCGGGATCTTCACCTCCACCACTGGCACGCCTGCCAGTGAGCCGGGGTACACGTTGCCTGCCTCAGGCAGCACGGCAGCCAGAGCCTTTCGGTGCTCTCGCTGGAAGTGGGGGAACAGATCGGGCCCCAGCTCGATGCGCGCGGGCATGAAGCGGCCAACGCGGGGCTCTGAGTAGATCGCGTCTACCAAGTGCTGAATGATGGGGGTCATGCGTGGGTGATTCTCTTGGGTGAAAACAGGGGAATCAAGGGGAAAACAGGGGTGATTTGCTGACCCGTTTCCCTGTAACACATTGATCCATCTGGCTCAAAATTATGGTTCGAGTCCAATCGCGCCTACCAAGTTTTTCTGAAAGACACCAGCTTTCAGTGCAAAAAACTTGGCAACAACACCGCAAGCGGTGTTCATGCAGCAAGCCACCGCAAGGTGGCTTTTTTGTTTTCGCTTCATTCTTTCGCTTCACGCGCTGTTGCCGGGCTGTGGTGTGTGGTGCCGGAAGCTCCACGACACACAGCGCAGGACCTATCAGTCACACGCGCGACACTCGGTTGTCCTGCGTCCTCAGGGTATTCCTTTGCCGCCGCGGCGCAGCAGTCTCCCTAGAATGTGCTGCACTGCAATACATGGGTTTTGAGCCCGAGGAGTTCGTTGTGTCCGAACCGAAAACCGCTGCGTCCAAATCGGCCCAGCGCGTCATCAAGAAGTACCCCAACCGCCGTCTGTACGACACAGACACCTCCACCTACATCACCCTGGCCGAGGTGCGCCAGCTGGTGATGGACCACCAGAACGTGGTGGTGCGCGACGCCAAGACGGGCGAAGACCTCACACGCAGCATCCTGCTGCAGATCATTTTGGAAGAGGAGGCGGGCGGCGCCCCGATGTTCACCGAGGCGGTGCTGGCCAACATCATCCGGTTCTACGGCCATGCCATGCAGGGGTTCATGGGCGCGTACCTGGAGAAGAACGTCCAGGCCTTCACCGACGTGCAGACCAAGCTGGCCGAGCAGTCCCAAAGCGTGACGCCCGAGATGTGGGCGCAGTTCATGAGCCTGCAGTCGCCTATGCTCAAGGGCATGATGGGCAACTATGTCGAGCAGTCGCAGACCATGCTGGCCCAGATGCAGGAGCAGATGCAAAAGCAGACGGAACAGATGCTGGGCGCATTTGGACTGAAAAGATAGCCCCCGAGGCGCCTTCGGCGCCTTGCCCCTGGGCGGCGCCGCTAGAGCGGTGGTGCTGCCTTTGAATGGTGGCTGCGGGCTGGTGCAGCACCGGTTGCGCAGGTTGCGGCAGGTGGCAAACCTTGCGATGAATCGGCCATCCTGACCGCTCAACGCCGGAACTGGGACAATACGGGGATATGAGCGAAGCAATTGCCCTCACCAAAACACCCAAAGTCGGATTCGTCAGCCTGGGCTGCCCCAAGGCACTGACCGATTCCGAGCTGATCCTCACGCAGCTGAGCGCGGAGGGTTACGAAACCTCCAAGACCTTCCAGGGCGCAGACCTGGTCATCGTCAACACCTGCGGCTTCATTGACGATGCCGTGAAAGAAAGCCTGGACACCATTGGCGAAGCCCTGGCCGAGAACGGCAAGGTCATCGTCACCGGCTGCCTGGGCGCCCGCACGGGTGACGATGGCGGCAACATGGTGCGCCAGATGCACCCCAGCGTGCTGGCCGTGACCGGGCCCCATGCCACGCAAGAGGTGATGGATGCGGTCCACCTGAACCTGCCCAAGCCCCACGACCCGTTCGTGGACCTGGTACCCGGCAGCTTCGGCATCGCGGGCATCAAGCTCACGCCCAAGCATTACGCTTACCTCAAGATCAGCGAGGGCTGCAACCACCGTTGTACCTTCTGCATCATCCCGTCCATGCGCGGCGATCTGGTGTCGCGCCCCATTGGCGACGTGCTGAGCGAGGCCAAGGCCTTGTTTGAAGGTGGTGTGAAAGAACTGCTGGTGATCAGTCAGGACACCTCGGCCTATGGTGTGGACGTGAAGTACCGCACGGGCTTCTGGGACGGAAAGCCCGTCAAGACCCGCATGCTGGAGCTGGTGCAGACGCTGGGCGAGATTGCAGAGCCCTATGGTGCCTGGGTGCGCCTGCACTATGTGTACCCGTACCCCAGCGTGGACGAGGTGATCCCACTCATGGCCACGGGCAAGGTGCTGCCGTACCTGGACGTGCCTTTCCAGCACAGCCACCCTGATGTCCTGAAGCGCATGAAGCGCCCCGCCAGTGGCGAGCGCAACCTGGAGCGCATCCTGCGCTGGCGCGAAGCCTGCCCCGAGCTGGTCATCCGCAGCACCTTCATTGCGGGCTTTCCGGGCGAGACGGAAGAAGAGTTCCAGCACCTGCTCGACTTCGTGCGCGAGGCGCAGATTGACCGTGCGGGCTGCTTTGCCTACAGCGATGTGAATGGTGCTGCGGCCAACGAGCTGCCCGGCATGCTGCCGATGGAAGTGCGCGAAGAGCGCCGTGCCCGCTTCATGGCGGTGGCGGAAGAGGTCTCGATCGCCAGACTGCAGCGCCGGGTGGGTGCCACCATGCAGGTGCTGGTGGACCATGCCCCTGCCCTGGGCCGCAAAGGGGGCGTGGGCCGCACCTATGCGGATGCGCCCGAGATCGACGGCACCGTGCAGCTGCTGCCACCCGAGAAGATCAGCAAGCAGCTCAAGGTGGGGGAGTTCACCAAGGCACGTATCGTGGGCGTGCAGGGGCACGACCTGGTGGCGCAACCTATCTGATTGCTATTTAATTCATAGCGTTAGACCCATGCAGCACTAGCGCATTGGCTCTGAATCATAAAAAAAGGCTTCCCGAGGGAAGCCTTTTTCTTTGGGGGATCTCCTGGGAGGGAGAGAGGGCAGCGAGCCCTTGCCGCCCTTAGACGCGCTTGCGGTATTCGCCAGTGCGGGTGTCGATTTCGATCTTGTCGCCTTGGCTGACGAACAGGGGCACGGGCACTTCGAAGCCGGTGGCGATCTTGGCAGGCTTCATGACCTTGCCGGAGGTGTCGCCCTTGACGGCGGGTTCCGTCCAGGTGATTTCGCGCTCGACGCTGGTGGGCAGTTCGACCGAGATGGCCTTGCCGTCATAGAACACCACTTCCACGATCATGCCGTCTTCCAGGTAGTTCAGCGAGTCGCCCATGTTTTCGGCTTCCACTTCGTACTGGTTGTACTCGGTGTCCATGCACACGTACATGGGGTCGGCAAAGTAGGAGTAGGTGCACTCCTTTTTGTCCAGGATCACGTTGTCGATCTTGTCGTCGGCCTTGAACACGACTTCGGTGCCGAAGTTGCCGATCAGGCTCTTGAGCTTCATGCGCACGGTGGCTGCACCGCGGCCGCCGCGGGCGTATTCGGTCTTCAGGACCACCATGGGGTCCTTGCCGTGCATGATGACGTTGCCGGCGCGGATTTCTTGAGCGATTTTCATAGCAAGTTGCTTGGGTTGGGGCCGCTCAACGCGCGGGCTGGCAAACCATCTGGTATGCGCGCCGGTGCATGTTCTGCGGCGAAAGTGCGCGGGGAGCAGGCACTGACATGCCGCACCTGATTTGCGCAAAGCCTCGGATTTTACCGTTTTTCGGCGACAAAGCCCAAAAGTTGTGCGACGAGGTTGTCCTGCGTCAGCAGGCGCGCACGGGCAGCCTGGGTGCAGGCGGTCCACTCTGCCAGCGTGTTGTCGTCCGGCCATTGCAGCGGCGCGGCGTCCAGCCCGTTCCAGGTGGCGTGGAACTGCCGCAGCGACGCAGGGGCCTGCAGCCAGTCCAGAAAGGCCCAGAGCTTGTCGTGGTGGGCGTTGTCGTGCTGCGGGTAGATCTGCCAGACAAAGGCCTGACCCGCCCACAGCGCACGCACCAGCGAGTCCTCGCCCCGCACCGCATTGAAGTCGCAGGCCCACAGCATCTCATCAAACGCTGGCTGGGGGCGGTGGGGAAGGTAGGACAAGGACAGCAGCCCCCGCTGGTCATGCGCTTGCGGACCTCCTTCGTTTCCGGAGGGCTCGGCCAGTGTCGCCCGCACAGCAGCGGCCGGGCGGCCAGGCGTGACCAGCAGCTCGGTGGGTTGCAGCGCACACTGTTGCAGCAGGTGGGCCAGCGCCGGGGGCTCGTAGCAGAACAGCGACACCCAGCGGCTGCCCGGTATTTCTTCGCACCTGCCAAACAGTGCCCGGTGCTCCGTGCGCCAGGCGCTGCGGTCAAAGGCCTCGCGCCGCGCCATCAGATGGGGCTCGCGCAGGAGGCCGCCGGTGCCGGTCGTGAAGCCGGGGTAAAAAAACCAGCGCGTCCACCCCGATGCCGGGCCGGACAGAATGGGGGACGGCAGGCGGTGGGTGCGTGCGACGTAACCCTCTGCAGACAGGTATTCCAGGTTGATCCAGACAGGTTTGGAGCGATTTTGGCCAGAAGCGCTAGTGGAATATGCGCTATACGCTATGAATTCAGGAGCAATATCGCAGCCGAAGGCCTCCACCATCACATCGGGTGGCGGCTCGTTGGGGCCCGGCGGCGGCGCGCCCCAGGGCCGCACCTCCACCCCGGGGCAGCCCCCAGGGGCCATCCATTGCAGCGCCGAGGCGTCGTCCACCCACAGGCGCACGCGGTGGCCCAGTGCGGCCAGCTGCGCCACCAGGCGCCAGCACACCCCAATGTCGCCAAAGTTGTCGATCACGCGGCAGAACACATCCCACTGCAGGGGCTGGCGGTCGGGGGTCATGGTGTGGCGGGCTGCGTGCGCAGGTGGTCCACCAGCAGCCGGGCCACGGTGGAGAGGGATTCTTCCGACCGCACGCACAGCGACAGGCGGCGGTGGGCCCAGGGCTCGTTCAGGGTGACGGTGCGGATCTGCAGCGCGCCCTGGTACAGCCGCGCACTGCCGCGCGGCATCACGCCCACACCCAGACCGGCGTTGACCATGAGGCACAGCGCGTCGTAGCTGGTGACCTGCATGCGCAGTCGAAGCGGCAGGCCAGCCTCGGCGGATGCGCGGGTGAGCTGGTTGTTGATGGCGCTGTTGGGGTGCGCGCCCACAAAGTCATAGGGCAGGGCGTCTGCCAGCCGCACGGACTTGCGCCGCGCCAGCGCATGGCCGGTGGGTACCACCAGCACCAGCTCGTCGGTGCGGTAGGGCAGCAGCGTCACTCGCTCGCCGTAGTGGCCTTCGTTCAGGATGCCCACGTCGGCCGCGTTCTCGGCCACTGAATGGGCTATTGATGTGCTGATCTGCTCCTGCAGACGCACGTCCACCTGCGGGTGTTGCGCCAGAAAGCTCTGCAGCTCGGCCGGCAGGAACTGCGTGATGGCCGAGATGTTGGCCACCACGCGCACATGGCCGCGCACGCCGGTGCCGTATTCGCGCATCTGCGTGGCGATGCCGTCCAGGTCGTTGAGCACGCCACGCGCCAGGTTCAGCAACGCAAAGGCGGCGGCGGTAGGCTCGGTGCCCTTGTTGCTGCGGGTGAACAGTGACACGTGCAACGCGTCTTCCAGGTCGGCCAGGCGGCGGCTCACGGCCGAGGCGGCCAGGTGCTCGCGCGCGGCGGCGGCAGCGATGGTGCTTTCTTCCATCACAGCCACAAACAGGCGCAGGGAGACGGGGTCAAGTTTCATGGGGGCCTGATGGTAACAAGCTGCCATGCCGGTTTGCGATGGCATCTTGTTGCTTGAGCGATTTACGGCCCCGCACACCCTGCGCATCATTCGCCCCGAGCCGCCCCGGCGTGGGGCTGGCCGCAGGAGATAACCCCACCCATGGATTCCATTGCTTCCCCCGCCGCTTTGCAAGGCGTGCGCGTCATCGAAATGGGCCAGCTCATTGCCGGGCCTTTCTGCGGCAAGACGCTGGGCGAGTTTGGCGCCGATGTGATCAAGATCGAGGCACCCGAGACCGGCGACCCGCTGCGCAACTGGCGCCTCATCAAGGAGGGCACCTCCGTTTGGTGGCAGGTGCAGTCGCGCAACAAGCGCTCGGTGGCGCTGGACCTGCGGCAAAAGGAGGGGCAGGACATCGCTCGCCAGCTGATTGCAGAAGCCGATGTGCTGGTCGAGAACTTCCGCCCCGGCACGCTGGAAGGCTGGGGCATGTCGCCCGAGGAGCTGCACCAACTCAACCCCGGCCTCGTGATGCTGCGCATCTCTGGTTACGGCCAGACGGGGCCGTACCGCGACCTGCCAGGCTTTGGCGCCATCGGCGAAGCCATGGGCGGCCTGCGCCACCTGACGGGCGAGCCCGGCCGCGTGCCGGTGCGCGTGGGGGTGTCGATCGGCGATACGCTGGCGGCGCTGCACGGCACCATCGGCGTGCTCACGGCGCTGTACCACCGCAAGGTCAACGGCGGCCAGGGTCAGGTGATTGACGTGGCGCTGCACGAGGCGGTGTTCAACGTGATGGAAAGCCTGATCCCCGAATACAGCGCCTTCGGCGCCGTGCGCGAGGCAGCAGGCAGCGCGCTGCCGGGCATTGCACCGAGCAACGCCTACCCCTGCCAGGACGGCTGGGTGCTGGTGGCGGGCAATGGCGACAGCATCTTCAAGCGACTGATGGATGCGATTGGCAGGCCCGACCTGGGCGCCGCACCCGACCTGGCCAACAACACCGGCCGCGTGGTGCGGGTGGAAGAGATTGACGCGGCGATTGGCGCCTGGAGCGCGCAGCGCACTGTGCAGCAGGTGCTGGATGCATTGGGCGCTGCCCGCGTGCCTGCGGGCAAGGTCTACACCGCCAAAGACATTGCTGAAGACCCGCACTACCGCGCCCGCGACATGCTGCTGACGCAACAGACGCGCGACGGCTACAGCGTGGAAGTGCCGGGCATCGTGCCCAAGCTCTCGGCCACGCCGGGCAGCATCCGCAGCAGCGCGCCGCACCTGGGCGACGACACCGATGCGGTGCTGGCCGAGGCCGGGCTCACGGCCGAACAGATCGCGCTGCTGCGCAGCAAGGGGGTGATTCAATGAGTGCATCCAACACGGTGTGGCAGGGCGCAGGCCGCCGCATCCACGTGCAGGAAGTCGGCCTGCGCGACGGCCTGCAGATGGAGAAGGCCTTTGTGCCCACGGCCGACAAGATCGCGCTGTGCAATGCGCTGTCGGCGGCAGGCCTGGCCAAGATCGAGGTGACTTCGTTCACTTCGCCCACCGCCATTCCTGCGCTGAAAGATGCCGAGGTTGTGATGCGCGAGATCACGCGCCGCCCCGGCACGGTCTACACCGCGCTGGTGCCCAATCTGCGCGGTGCCGAGCGCGCCATCGAGTCGCGCACGGATGAGCTGAACCTCGTCATGTCGGTCAGCGCCACGCACAACCTGGCCAACCTGCGCATGACGCAGGAACAGTCGTTCGCGGCGCTGGCGCAGGTGGTGGCCCTGGCGCAGGGCGCCAACGTGGCGGTGAATGTGTCGCTGTCCTGCGTGTTCGGCTGCCCCATGGAAGGCGATGTGGCCCAGGCCGATGTGTTCGGCTGGGTGCAGCGCTTTGTGGACCTCGGCGTGCGCGGCACCACGCTGTGCGATACCACGGGCATGGCCTACGCCACGCAGGTGCACCAGCTCACCGCGGCCGCCCGCGCGCGCTGGCCGGGGGTGGAGTTCACCCTGCATTTCCACAACACACGCGGCATGGGGCTGGCCAATGTGCTGGCGGCCATTGACGCAGGCGCAGACCGGTTCGACGCCTCGCTGGGCGGCCTGGGCGGCTGCCCGTATGCACCCGGCGCCAGCGGCAATGTGTGCAGCGAAGAGATCGTGCATGCGCTGGCGCTGATGGGCTATGACACCGGGGTGGATCTGGCACAACTGGTGGCCGCTGCGCAGCAACTGCCTGCGTTCATTGGCCACGACATTCCCAGCCAGATTGCCAAGGCGGGCCCTCGCCTGGCGCTGCACCCGGTGCCTGCGGATTTCGAAGCCATTCGCGAAAGAGCGCTGGCCCGCTGAATGCGGGCGAGCCGGCATTCATACATAACACCAGGAGACAAAAGCCATGACCTTCCCCGCCCCACTGTCCCGCCGCATTTTCACGGCGGCCGTGCTGTGCTCCGCTGCTTTGGCAGCGGGCGCGCAGGACAAATACCCCTCCAAGCCCATCACCGTGGTGGTGCCCCAGGCTGCGGGTGGCGCCAACGACGCCATTGCGCGCGTGGTGGCGCAAAAACTCAGCGAACAACTGAGCCAGAGCGTGATCGTGGACAACCGCCCTGGCGCGGGCGGCACGCTGGCCACCGGCGCCACGGCCCGTGCGCGCAACGATGGCTACACCCTGCTGCTCACGGCCGACAGCGCCCATGTGATTGGCCCTGCGCTGTACAAGAACCCGGGCTTTGACCCGGTGAAGGACTTTGCACCCGTGGCGCCCGTGGCCACTGCGGGCTATGTGCTGGTGGCTCATCCGTCCTTCCCGGCCAACACCGTGGCCGAAATGGTGGCTTTGGCGAAGGCCAGCCCTGGCAAATATGCGATTGCCTCGGCGGGCAACGGCACGCTGAACCACCTGATCGGCGAGATGCTGCAAAAGGCGGCAGGCATCCAGCTGCAGCACATTCCTTACAAGGGTTCCGCCGCTGCAGCCACAGACGTGGTGGGCGGGCAAGTGCCGCTGTCGGTCCAAAGCCTGCCGTCAGCCATTGCGTTCATCAAGGCAGGCAAGCTCAAGGTGCTGGGTGTGGTCAATGAAAAGCGCGTGGCCGCACTGCCCGATGCGCCCACCATCGGCGAGACGATCAAGGGCTTTGGCCAGGCGCCCTGGTATGCGCTGTTTGCCCCGGCTGGCACGCCCGCGCCCATCGTGGCGCAGCTGCAGGCCGAGGTGGCCCGTGCGCTGGAGCACAAGGACGTGGTGGACAAGCTGGCCACCGTGGGCTGCGAGCCCTTCAAGGGCACGGCGGCGCAGCTGGCGGCGCTGGTGCAGTCTGACCTGCCCAAGTGGAGCCGCGTGGTCAAGGACACGGGTGCCACGGTGGATTGATCGGGGGCTTTCTCTGCGCCTTTTTTTGCCTCTCGCAACTCAGATTTTTTGACAACAACGACAACGACGGAGACATCCCTTTCATGAAAACCACCCGCAAGCAGTTCACCACCCTCGCCCTGGCCGCACTGGCCATCGGCTTCATCGGCCACGCAGCGGCACAAGGCGCTTACCCGTCCAAGAACGTCACCATGGTGGTGCCCACCGCCGCAGGCGGCACCACCGACCTGTCGGCCCGCATGCTGGCGCAAGCGCTGGCGCCGGTGCTGGGCCAGTCGGTCATCGTGGACAACAAGGGCGGGGGCAACGGCAACATTGCCGCCAGCGCCGTCAAGCGGGCCGAGGCCGATGGCTACACGCTGCTGATGCAGTACTCGGGCTACCACGTCATCTCGCCCCACATCACCAAACAAAAGCAGTGGGAGCAGGGTGACTTCCAACCCGTGGCCAACGTGATCTCGGCCCCGCAGATCATCGTGGTGCGTGCCGACCTGCCGGTGAAAACGCTGCCCGAGCTGATCGCCTACGCCAAGGCCCACCCCGGCAAGCTCAACTATGCCTCGTCGGGCAACGGGTCGCTGCAGCACGTGACCGGTGCCATGCTGGAGCAGCAGGGCGCCATCAAGATGGTCCACGTGCCCTACAAAGGCACGGGCCCGGCGCTGCAGGACCTGCTGGGCGGCCAGGTGGACCTGACCTTTGGCACTGCACCGCCGTTCATGCCCCACATCGCCAGCGGCAAGCTGCGCGTGCTGGCCGTGACGGGCAAGCAGCGCCTGCCCAGCCTGCCTGATGTGCCCACCACGGCCGAGGCGGGCTACCCCAAGGTCGATGCCACCTCATGGTTTGCGGTGTTTGCCCCCGCCGCCGTGCCCAAGGCCGTGGTGGACAAGCTGACGGCCGACATCCGCACCGTGGTGCAGAACGCGGCCTTCCAGCAAAAGGCGCAGGAGCAGGGCGCCACGGCCGACTACCAGACCCCGGTGCAGTTGGGTGACAAGGTGAAGGCTGATCTCGCCAACTGGGCGCAGGTGGTGAAGACCTCGAAGATCGAGGCGGAATGATTCGGGTGTTTTGATGAAAATGGCCGCTGGCGCTTGATGGATAAGCGCTAGCAGCTATATATTTGATAGTGAGTTGGGCAGGCTGCGCGCGGGGCCACAATACGCGCCATGTCTGATGTGCATTCCGAAGAACTCCTGGCGCAGGTGGCTGCGCTGCCCGCGCTGCCGGGTGTGTACCGCTATTTCGACGCGCAGGATGCGCTGCTGTATGTGGGCAAGGCGCTCAACCTCAAGCGCCGGGTGTCCAGCTACTTCCAGAAGAACCATGGCGGCACGCGCATCGGCCACATGGTCAGCAAGATTGTGCGCATGGAGACCACGGTGGTGCGCTCCGAAGCCGAGGCGCTGCTGCTGGAAAACAACCTCATCAAGACGTTGAACCCAAAGTTCAACATCCTGTTCCGCGATGACAAGAGCTACCCCTATCTCAAGATCACCGGAACGCCGGGCGCCCACACGCGGGGCGATGCGCCGGGCCAGGTGTTTCCGCGCATGGCGTACTACCGGGGCGCGGTCGATAAAAAACACCGGTACTTTGGCCCTTACCCCAGCGCCTGGGCCGTGAAGGAAACCATCCAGCTGTTGCAAAAGGTGTTCCGGCTGCGCACCTGCGAAGACACGGTGTTTGCCAACCGCACACGGCCCTGCCTGCTGTACCAGATCAAGCGCTGCACCGGGCCCTGCGTGGACTTGATCTCGCCTGAGGCCTATGCGGCTGACGTGCAGCACGCCGAGGCGCTGCTGCGTGGTGAAACGCAGGAGGTGCTGCAAGCCATGGAGGTGCGGATGATGGCGCATTCGGACAAGCTGGAGTTTGAGCAGGCTGCCGAGGTGCGCAACCAGATCCAGGCGCTGTCGCGCGTGCTGCACCAGCAGTCCATCGAGACGGTGGATGACAAGGATGTGGACATCCTGGCGGTGCGCGTGCAAGGTGGCCGCGCCTGCGTGAACCTGGCCATGGTGCGCGGTGGCCGCCACCTGGGCGACCGGCCGTACTTTCCGGTGCATGTCGAGGATGCTGCGGCGGTGTTTGAAGAAGAGGGCGGGGACGGTGCGGATGAAACGGTGGCTACCCCGTCTCGTCCGGTTCGCCCCGTGGAGGCCCTGGTGCTGGAGGCCTTCATTGCCCAGCACTACATCGGTGTGCCCGTGCCACCGCTGCTGGTGACCAGTGTGCCGGTGGACAAGGCCTTGCTGGACGCGCTGACCGAACAAAGTGGCTTGCGCGTGAACGCTATCCACCAGCCGCGCGAACAGCGCCGCGCGTGGCTGGACATGGCGCAGAAAAACGCCGACCTGCAACTGGCCCGTCTGCTGGCCGAGGAGGGCTCGCAGCAGGCCCGCACGCGGGCGCTGGCCGAGGCACTGGATCTGCCGCCCGAAGACCTGGACCAACTCACCATCGAGTGTTTCGACATCTCGCACACGGCGGGTGAATCCACCCAGGCGTCGTGTGTGGTGTTTCACCACCACAAGATGCAGAGCAGCGAATACCGCCGCTACAAGATCGAAGGCATCACCGGCGGCGACGACTATGCCGCCATGCGCCAGGTGCTTACGCGCCGCTACAGCAAGGTGGTGGAGGCGCAGCGCGAGGAGGGCGGCATCGACTATGCGCAATCGCCCGAGGCGCAAGCCGCAGCCCGGCCCAAAGGCCAGGCGCGTTTGCCGGATCTGGTGCTCATCGACGGCGGCAAGGGCCAGGTGGGCGTGGCGCGTGAGGTGTTCATTGCGCTGGGGCTGGACCTGACCCGCATCGTGGGGGTCGAGAAGGGCGAGGGCCGCAAGGTGGGCCTGGAAGAGCTGGTGTTTGCCGATGGGCGTGAGAAGGTCTACCTGGGCAAGGATTCGGCCGCGCTCATGCTGGTGGCGCAGATCCGCGATGAGGCGCACCGCTTTGCCATCACCGGCATGCGCGCGGCACGGGCCAAGGTGCGTGTGGGGGGCGGGCAACTGGAAGAAATTGCGGGGGTGGGGCCCAAGAAACGAGCGCGCCTGTTGCAACGTTTTGGCGGGGTGCGTGGTGTGGCATCCGCGAGCGTGGAGGACCTGGCCACCGTGGATGGCATCTCGCATGAATTGGCAGAAGAAATTTACAAGGCCTTGAGATAAGCCCCATGTGCCGTTCCACGGCCGCGCCGTGACACAATCGCCGCCATGTTCTGGACTATCCCCACCTTGATGACCTGGACGCGCATCGTCGCGATACCTTTGATCGTGGGGGTGTTCTACGCACCGCTGGACCCGGCCACGCGCAATCTCATCGCCACCGTGATGTTCGTGGTGTTCGCGGCCACCGACTGGCTGGACGGCTACCTGGCCCGCAAGCTCAACCAGACCTCGTCCTTCGGAGCTTTTCTGGACCCGGTGGCCGACAAGTTTCTGGTGTGTGCGTCGCTCCTGGTGCTGGTGCACCTGCAACGTGCCGACGTGTTTGTGGCGCTCATCATCATCGGCCGCGAGATCGCGATCTCGGCCCTGCGCGAGTGGATGGCGCAGATCGGCGCCAGCAAGAGCGTGGCCGTGCACATGATCGGCAAAGTCAAGACCACGGTGCAGATGCTGGCCATCCCCTTTCTGCTGTACGACGGGCGCCTGTTTGGCGTGATCGATACCGGCGTGTGGGGCACCTGGCTCATCTGGGCCTCGGCGGTGCTCACCGTCTGGTCGATGGTGTACTACCTGCAGAAGGCGTTGCCCGAGATCCGGGCACGCGTCAAATAGTTTTCAAGTCTTTGATGCCTGGAGCGCTGGATGAATAAGCGCAGGCAGCTATATTTTCAGGAGCATCTGAATGGCGAAGCATCGCATTGCAGTCATTGCCGGTGACGGCATTGGCAAAGAGGTCATGCCCGAGGGCCTCCGCGTTCTGGACGAGGCCGCCCGCAAGTTTGGCATTGACCTGCATTTCGACCACTTCGACTTTTCGAGCTGGGACTACTACGAAAAGCACGGCAAGATGCTGCCCGATAACTGGAAGGACCAGATCAGCGGCCATGAGGCCATTTACTTCGGCGCGGTGGGCTGGCCCGACAAGATCGCTGACCATATCTCGCTCTGGGGCTCGCTGCTGCTGTTCCGCCGCGAGTTCGATCAGTACATCAACCTTCGGCCCGCGCGCCTCATGCCAGGCGTGATCGCCCCTGTGGTGCGCCGAGACGGCAGCCCGCGCCTGCCCGGCGAGATCGACATGCTGATCGTGCGCGAGAACACCGAAGGCGAATACTCCAGCATCGGTGGCCGCATGTACGAAGGCACTCCGCGTGAGATCGTGATGCAGGAGACAGTGATGTCGCGCCACGGCGTGGACCGTGTGCTGAAGTTTGCGTTTGAACTGGCCCAATCGCGCCCCAAGAAGCACCTGACCAGCGCCACCAAGTCCAACGGCATCGCCATCACCATGCCCTACTGGGACGAGCGCGTGGCCGAGATGGCCAAGGCCTACCCCGATGTGACGGTGGACAAGTTCCACATCGACATCCTCACCGCCCACTTCGTGCAGCGGCCGGACTTCTTTGATGTGGTGGTTGCCAGCAACCTGTTTGGCGACATCCTCTCGGACCTGGGACCTGCGTGCACCGGTACCATCGGCATCGCGCCCAGCGCCAACCTCAACCCCACGCGCACCATGCCGTCGCTGTTTGAGCCGGTGCATGGCTCGGCGCCCGACATCGCGGGCAAGGGCATCGCCAACCCCATCGGGCAGATCTGGTGCGGCGCAATGATGCTGGACTTCCTGGGTTACCGCGCCGCGCACGACGCCGTTCTGGCCGCTATCGAAGCCGTGTTGCAACCCGGCAGTGGTGCTCCGCGCACCCCGGACCTGGGCGGCACGGGCAGCACGCAGGATGTGGGCAAAGCCATCGCTCAGGCACTCGCTGCTCGTTGAGTATGGCTGGCTGCGGGGTGTCAATACGGAGTGCTGCCGATACGGCGTGTTTGAGACAAAAACCCCCGCCAAGCCCTGTCGCAGCGTGAAATACGACTAGAATTCAAAACAACGCTGACGCAAAACAGCGTGTTGTATTGACACTCTGAAACTCGATGGCTTTAATCTGATGCAGCAGCCACTGCTGTGTATGCCAGTCATTCCCCCGCCTGTTCTCCACCAGCCCACGGCTGTGCTTTCAGGCGTGTGAAGACCAGATATCCTCGAGACATTCCATTAACTCTTTTCCGAGAGGCTTCTTGTGAACAAAACCGAATTGATTGAGCACATCGCTACCAACGCCGACATCTCCAAGGCCGCTGCTGCGCGTGCCCTGGAATCCACGATCGAGGCTGTCAAGAAGACTCTCAAGAAGGGCGGCACCGTGTCGCTCGTCGGTTTCGGTACCTTCGCTGTGGGCAAGCGTGCTGCCCGTACCGGTCGCAATCCCCGTACTGGCGCTACGATTAAAATCAAAGCTGCTAAAGTTCCGAAGTTCCGTCCTGGTAAGGCATTGAAAGATGCCTTGAACTGAGGATCAGTTTAGGTGGGGTCCTTAGCTCAGTTGGTAGAGCGGCTCCTTTACACGGAGTAGGTCGGCGGTTCGAGACCGTCAGGACCCACCATCACCGAACAAAGGCGAACGCAAGTTCGCCTTTTGTTTTTTGCCTTCTGAAAGATCGACCATGTTTGAATCCATCCGCAAGCACTCCAAGATCGTGATGATCTTCTTGTTCTTGCTGATCATTCCTTCGTTTGTGCTGGTAGGCATCGACCGCAACTATTTCTCTGAAAAGAGCCCTGTGGTAGCCCGTGTCGATGGCAACAACATCAACCAGACGGACTGGGACAATGCCCATCGCATGGAGACAGACCGCATTCGCGCCCAGTCTCCCTCGGTCGATCCCAAGTTGCTGGACTCTCCCAGCGCCAGGTATGCCACGCTGGAGCGCCTGGTGCGTGACCGTGTGCTTGCGGCTGCCGCGCAAAAGATGCACCTCGTGACCAGCGATGCGCGTCTGGCCCGCAGCCTGCAGGAGATTCCCGCCATTGCGGGACTCAAGCGCCCGGACGGTACGCTGGACGCCGATGCCTATCGCGCACTGGTCGCTGCTCAAGGCCTGACGCCCGAAGGTTTCGAAGCCAATGTGCGCCGCGACATCTCGGTGAACCAAGTGATGGGTGGCGTGATGAGCACTGCATTTGGCGCCGATGCCCAGGTCAAGCTCGCGCTCGACGCTTTGTACGAGCGCCGCGAGATCCAGGTGGCCCGATTCAACGCTGCCGACTTCGCCAGCAAAGTCACCCCGACAGATGCAGACCTGGAGGCCTACTACAAGGCCCATCCCGCCCTGTTCCAGCAACTGGAACAGGCAGCCATCGAATACGTGGTGCTGGATCTCGACAGCGTGCGGGCGTCCATCACCCTGGGTGAAGACGACCTGCGTACTTACTACAGAGAGAATGTGGCTCGCATGACGGCGAAGGAAGAGCGCCGCGCCAGCCACATCCTGGTAAACGCTCCCAAGGATGCATCCGCCGCGGACCGCGAGAAGGCCAAGGCCCGTGCCACTGAACTGCTGGCCCAGGTGCGCAAGGCTCCCGGCAGCTTTGCTGATGTGGCCAAGAAATCCTCTGACGACAAGGGCTCGGCCGTTGCGGGCGGAGACCTGAACTTCTTTGCCCGGGGTGCGATGGTCAAGCCCTTTGAAGAAGCTGCGTTTGCGCTGAAAAAGGGCGAAATCAGTGATCTGGTGGAAACCGAGTTTGGTTATCACATCATCCAGCTCACCGACATCAAGACACCCCGCCAGCCCAGCTTTGAAGAACTGCGCCCCACCATGGAAGCAGAGCTCAAGCAGCAGCAGGCGCAGCGCAAGTTTGCCGAGGTGGCAGAGTCCTTCACCAACGGTGTGTATGAGCAGGCAGACAGCCTCCAGCCCGTGGCCGACAAGCTCAAGCTGAAGATCCAGACTGCCAAGGGCGTGACCCGGACCCCTGCCGCAGGTGCCAAGGGCCCTCTGGCCAACGCCAAGTTCCTCGAAGCACTTTTTGCGACCGACTCGCTGCAGAACAAGCGCAACACCGAGGCAGTGGAAGTGGGCCCCAGCCAGATGGCTGCCGGTCGTGTGACCACCTACACCCCTGCATTGACACTGCCCTATGACGAAGTGAAGGCCCGTGTTCGCACCTTGTATGTGGCTGAGAAATCTGCCGAACTCGCACGCAAGGAGGGCGAGGCCAAGCTCAATGCATGGAAGGCTGCCCCGTCTTCTGCCACAGGCTTGGCCGCAGCGACCGAAGTCTCCCGCGAACAGACCCAGAACCTGCCGCGTGCCCTGATCGACGCCGCGCTGCGGGCTCCCTCCGAAGCGCTGCCAGGCTGGACGGGGGTGGATTTGGGCGCTGCGGGTTATGCCGTGGTCAAGGTCAATCGCGTCGTGCCGCGCCAGGCACCGGACGCGCAGCGTGCGCAGCAGGAGCGCCAACAATACGTGCAGTGGTTGGCCACGGCCGAAGGGCTGGCGTACTATGAACTGCTCAAGCAGCGCTTCAAGGTGCAGATCAAGGCACCGCGTCCTGAGGCGGCGGCAACAGTGACTGCAGAAAATTAAGCGATTTGATGTCCGGGACCAAAATACCGGGCTATAATACAAAGCTACGGTGGCTGTAGCTCAGTTGGTAGAGTCCAGGATTGTGATTCCTGTTGTCGTGGGTTCGAGCCCCATCAGCCACCCCAAAATAGCAAAGCGCTGCAGCAGAAATGTTGCAGCGCTTTTTGCTTTGGGCCTGTATTGAATCTTGCCTTGCGTCTGCCCCTGTGCAGCGTTGTGCGTCAAGGGGGTTTTCTCACCATCAAAGCCCCGCCTCTCGCTCACCACGGCCCCACACGGCGCATACTGCATGCTCCACTTTTTGGGAGTTTCTGATGAGCCTTGTGATTCGCGACGCGTCGCCCAGTGAAAAGCGCGGCAACGCCATGTCTGCGGCCTTGGCCAAAGAGCAACTTCAATACGCGGTCCAGATCGTGCGCGACGTGTTGCCGCAGAGCGCTGGCGATGCGGCATTGATCGGCGCCGTGGTGCAGGCCATTGCCATGAATTACGCTGCTGTGCCGCAGCCCAATCGTTAGGGTTGGGGATGTACGCAACGAGGTGCTTGATCCACATCCGTTATCCAGCCCGCGCGCGCATTGCTTGGCTGTTCCACACTCGTCAGAATGGATCGATTGGTATGAGTGGGGAGATTGAAAGCTACCAGCTGGGCGGCTGGCCTGCCCGGAGGGACTCGAACCCCCGACCTATAGCTTAGAAGGCTATTGCTCTATCCAGTTGAGCTACGGGCAGTAGTGCTTTCAGCGGTAGCGCTTACTAACTTCTTGCGTATTGCTACGCAAATTCACCTTATGCAGGTGCCGAATCATACCTGCTGCGCCTACTTGGTCGGCCCAACCACCCGGCCTTTTCGCAGGTAGTGGCGCTGGGTGGTGGTCACACTATCGTGGCCCAGCAGCTCGGCGGCGGCAGCCTCTCCGCGCACCTCTGAAACGTCGTCGGCCGCCTTGGCGCGCAGGTCGTAGAACCGCATGGTTTTGATCTGGTCGGCCAGCTTCGGGTTCAGCTTGGCCGCCTTCGCCCGGGCGCGCTTGTAGACCTCGGCCAGCGCCTTCTGGGAAAGCGCCTCACCGGCCTGGTTCACCACCAGCGCGGAGCTCCACATCTTGCAGGCGTCCTTACGGGCCTTGATGCGGTCCAGCAGCACGGCCAGTTCCCCCTCGATCCTAATGCGCAGCTTCGCCCCGGTCTTGCCCTGTGTGACCTTCAAGCGGCCGTCCTCGATGTCGTCGTCCGTCATGCCCACGGTATCGGCGGGGCGCTGGCCAGTGAGGTAGGCCAGATCCATGGCGTTCAGGAAGGTGCTCATGGTGTTCTCCCGTACGTCTCAGCCAGGCCAGACCCGGCGACTGCATAGTTCCGCCCGCCCAGGTGGACAAGCGTGGGTTCAGGTTCAGGCTTCCAGGTGCACAGGCCATCGGGCCCGATGACGGCGCCCTGGCGGGCCCAGAGGCTGACGGCTTTCCAGAAGGGCGAACGCTCCCCGGGCTGCTTGTCGGCCAGCTCGCCGTCGTCGTCCTGTACGGCTGGCTCGCTGTGGGGGTGCATTTCAAAGCGCCACACCTTGCCCGTGGCGTCCTTGATCTGGCGGTCTGGGCCGCCGTAGAGGATGTGGATGGTTTTCATGGGGTTGGGCCCTTCTGCTCCGTTTCGCTTATCGCATTTGCCTCCTCTGGGTACTCCAGCAGCCACGCTGCCATGAGCGCTTGTCGCAAGCGGCGGGAGCGTTTTGGGTCGAGAGGGCTGGAATCAGTGCCCGCTTCCGGGTGGGTTTCAAGCATTTCGAGCGCGTGGTGTATCGCCTCGGTGATGCCGTAAAAGTCGCCCGGATCAACGTCCATTGCACGCGCTGGCCTGCCTCCGCCAAAGAAATCCCCAGGTTTGATCCATGGCGGGCGCCTCGGTGGCGGCGTCCACCCGGCCGCAATCAGCTGGTCGCGCACGATCTGGTCTTGAAGGCTGGCTACTTGCATGGCAACCTGCCCATAAATGTCGGTTTCAAAGCCGATCAAGTCTTGGCCTTGCACTGGTTTGACGGTTATCTTGTTGCTGAACACGGCTTGCTTTCTCCCGGCGCAGCCAGGTGAAGTGCGGCGGATTTCCCGCCTGTTGATAGGTGGCCCACAGCTCCAGCCCCGCTGGGCACCGCTCCCTTGAACCAGGGGCAGTGCCAGCGGCGCGGCAGGTGGGGCAGTTGGAGTGGTGGAGCTGGTAGGCCTTGTCTGCGGCTGACCAGTCGGGTGCGGTCACTGGCTGTATTCCTTGCCGGTGTGTGGGCAGATACGCTGCGCAGGGCAGTCGTCGCAATAGCCGCCGTGGTTCGGGCTGCTCTCGTCGAGGATGCAGCCCAACGGGGCGGGCGGATCGTTCGGTGCCCAGTCGCTCGTGATGGGGATGTGGTTGGCCGCGTCGGTGCAGAGTTTCTGCAGCTCGGCGTTTTTTGCGGTCGTGAGCACGCCCTGGGTGCGGCGCAGCTCGTCGTACTCGGCTTGGGTGAGGATGTATTGCATCTCGGCTCCAGAAGCGAAAAACCCCGCATGAGCGGGGCTGTTGATGGGGTGGGGGTGCCTGTCAGTCAGCGGGCGGCGGCGGCGCGAGGCGGGCGCGGGCAGCCGTGATTGCGGGTTGAAACGACGGCCAGTGAGGGACTGCGCTACAGGACTCCAGCGCCTCCAGCAGCCTCCGCATCAGGGCCTCGTCATCCTTGCGGACTTCTGCAGTGAAGTCGGCCAGGAGGTTCACGAGTTGTGCAGGCGTGAACCCATAGGCCGGGTGCTGCGTGTCGGCGCGGTTGCGGTAACTGGTGGCGCCGTGCTTCTTTGCCAGCTCTTCGATTTGGTCACTCAGCGCCATGCTGGCCTCCTTTGATGCCGATCCGATACCACAGCTCAGCAGCCGCGAACCCTGCTAGCCAGATGCTGGCAGCGCCGCGACTGTGCCGGTATGGGTTGCGTGCGTGTTTCTGCTCACCCGTCAGCGGCACCGCCCCGGCCTGCGCCTGGGTGGCTGCGGGGTGGTTCGGGTATTCCATGCAGCGATTGCGGATGCCTCATCGCGCCCAGCTCGTGAAATCATGCGCGAAGGCTGGCCCGGAACATCGGCGCACCAGTGCCGCACCTCGACGGAAACTGGCTCGCCATACCCACGGCCGTTCCATGTGCCCTTGTTCACATGTATTTGCGATTCACCGGCACCGCAAAACGGGCACGGCAGCAGTTCTGTCGGCTCAGTCATGGTTTGCTCCTTGCTTGCGGGCTGCGTCCACAGCAACAGGGTCGAACAGTTCGTGGGCGTCATCGAATTCAATCCAGTTCCCCGTCCGATCCCGTACCCGCCGCACTACGCCATCGTCGTCCAAACAGAATGAGTGGCGCTGCAGCGCGCATAGATTCTTGCGCACAGCCTCGAATGCCGAATCCAGCACGCTGTCTGCCGCCTGGGTGGGTGGGGTGGGGGCGGCGGCGGACTTTGCCAGCAGCCAAATACATTGCACGTCTACCAGGCCAGCGTTTGTCGGGTGCGGATCATGTAGCAATTTGCCGTCATGCATCACAACCATGTGAGATGTTCCACGCGCCGATTTGCCCGATGCGAGATAGTGCGATTCAGGGCGTTGATCCCCCGGCAGCATTACTGCTGTGTAGCCTTGCTTCGCAATGAAGGACTGAAAGCCATCCCAACACGCAACCGGGTCGTTGCCTTGCGCGAAGTGCGGCACTTGTGAAATCGGCATGCCTAGCATGTAGGCTACGCAGCACTGCATGCAGTTGTTGGAGCCTATCTCTTGCTTGTAGTCAGTGTGCATAGACTCTGACATAGCGCGTAGTGCGCTGGCTATGCGGTCTGGTTTGGCAGCATGCATCTGTTCGCTGCGCAAAAGTTCTTTCCCGATGCGCTGAACTTGTTTCTCCACTTGCCCCGCTACTGCGCCAGCGGCTGGAGCCGTCACGCTGTCTGCCGGGGCACGGGCTGCGCGGTCGGCGTCGCGCCCAGCTCGGTACGCCACCGCCATGTTGTGGACAGTGAAGCTCGTGGACTCAGGGGCGCGGTATGCCTGTCTTACCCACTCCCAAAAGCCGGTTGGCTCGGCCGTTTGTTCTGACACTGCCGGATTCCGTGCGGTGGAGATCACAGCTTGCGCCATGTCAGAAGGCAACGAGGCTGGGTCCACAGGACGAGCATTGTCAGAGCGCAGGTTGTCGTAGATAGCCAGGAGTTGCAGCAATTCAGGCAGCATCTCATCGGGCCACGGGGCACCGGCCAACATGCATGTGAGGTCGCGCGCCTCGGCGATGGTTAGCGGCGGGTAGTCGCGTACTTGCGCTGGCTGGGGCGTGGGGGAGGGCTGGGGTGCTGCAGTCCGCGCATTGATGTCGTCCAGCAGGTCGAGCAAAACACGATCGGCCGCGTCACGCCGAATAGGGTCCGAAAAGTGGTAGCGGGAAGCCTGAATGGCGGAACGAATCGCTACGCGCAGGCCTTCGCGCTCCGCCTCCACTGCAGCCGCAGCCGATGGGGCGGGCTGCTGTGCCTCTACCAGGGCGGCAAGGCGCTCGCGAATGTTTGCGGCGAACCATGTGCAAATTTCATGGCTGTTGCACGGCGCTGTGCTGACGCATTGCAACACGGCCGCTACTGCTGCGTCGAAGTTAGCCAGCGCTTCTGGCGCCCCTTGTTGGTTTGTCATGATGGGTCTTTCTGCGCCAGTTGCTCGAAATAGAAGAGCACCGGCTTGGTGTTGAGTTGGACAAGCCCGTAGCGCAGAGCGCGCCGGAACGTGCTCACATCGCGCGTCAGAACCTCATTGCTGCGCGCGATGATCACGCGCCAGTCTTCAAGGCTCATGCTGTGTTTGTCGATGTTGCATGGCGGGCATGCTGGGTTCATGTTCTCCAGCGTGTCGCGGTGCGGGTAGTCCGGGCCGCGTTGCGGAATCGAGAAACCTGCCCGCTGATACCAGTCATTGCGCACGATGGGCTCGATGTGGTCTGCGTGCCACCGGTCGCCCAGTGGTTGGCCGCAGTAGGCGCACCGTCCGCCGAACTTCTCTCGCAGGGCCGCGCGCTGTGCTTTGGTGAGTGCCATCACTCCCCCTTTCTGCTATCCGCAGATGAGGTGGGTGGGGGAGGAAGGGGCATCCAGTCCCCATGAAGACGACGGGCTTCTGCCAGGTACGCCTCGTGTGCCGCTTTCTCGGTATCAAAATAACCAAGGCTGCGCTGCCGCCCTTGGTATTTGATGTAAGCCTGCCATTTGCCCTTTTTTGGCCTAGCGCCACGCAGATTTTTCCCCGGAGTTGTTATTCTGTTCACGCAGTTTTTTGATTGCGTCCCGGCCCGCAAATTGTCGCGCCGGTTGTTTAGTCCATTGCCATCCTTGTGGTCCACGATCCGGCCGTCAGTGACGCCCAGCAAGAGCCGATGCATTCGTACTCCTGCTGTTGAAACTGCGTAGTGGGTTTTCCCATCACGCCGCTTGCGTGCGTGCCAACTTCTTCCAGATATCAGATGAATGTCGGCGTCGTCAATTTCCGCAAATAGGCCGTGCGTCAGTTCAATTTTTGCCATATGGCGACTCCGGTAGTTTCATCCAGTGGGTGATTAGGTCTTGGCTGATCGAATCCACCACGTTCGCGCCATCCCATCCGCCTTCTGCATCAACATGCTCATGGCTGACGCTCCAAGAGCCGAAAGCCCAGCAGCCAACAAACGGGTTGGTGCTGTACTGCTCCCAAAGAAGGAGGTACGTACCATCCTTCGGCGCCGTGGCAATGTCCTGCCACCCTCCCACCATTCCCTCTGGGGGAGAGGGGTGGAGATAGAGGGGCTCAACAACGCAGCCTGCCTGCCGCGCATCCTCTGCGCGCACCGGGTCATCAGTAAACACCTTGTCGCCCCAGGCTTTGGAAGGCACGTACCACCACGCCACAGGCTCACTCCCCGCACTTGCTGCGAGAGAGGCGCGGGCCTTCCATGCTGCCTTTGCCGCGATCTTGGCGTTTGCGCCTTCAACCGGGCAATCAACCTTGAACCACGCTTCAAACGCCTGTTCTTCGCCAATGCTGCGCAGAGCCTCGCGCTCCTTGCTGTCTGTTTTATCGGTCATGGGGAATCCTCGGTAAATGGGCGCAGCGCTTGATGGTCAAGCGCTGGTAGCTATTAATTGCGCAGCGCCGCTTGAATGCGACGGCCAAGCCATGTGACGTTCGGCACAGCCCAGCTATTGCCAAGCGCCTTGTATCGGGGGCCGTCTGGGCATTGGTCGGCGGGCTTGCCGCGCCAGGGGATCGCGGTATAGCCGTCGGGAAAGCCCTGCAGGCGCTCGCACTCGGTGGGCGTCAGGCGGCGCACCTGCATTCCCTGCATGACGCCGTTGTGCCTTCTGCTGCCGTAGTTCGCGTCCAGCGTCCCCACGGTTTCGTTGAAGCGCACGCCGGACTGCGAAGCTTGCACGGCCACCGCTGTCGGGTTAGTGGCACCCATGGACGGCGCCAGTTCTTCAGTGCTCGCGCATTGCGTGCCCGACAGATTGGCAGGGAACGCAATGGCCGGAGCGTGCGCACCAGCCGCCAGCGGGTGGCATGCATCGCCTGGCTGCGGGTTGCTGCGGTTCGCGGCGCTGGTGATCTGGGTAGTGTCGAAGGCCACCGGCACCAGCGGTGTCCCTCGCCCCGTGCCCTCCTCGCTGGCGTCGAAGCCCTCGCCGCGCAGGGTGTGGGTCGGCTGAACAAGGAACGTTTCCGTTTCAAAGTCCATCCTTCCGCTGGCGCTGGCGCATGCGTTGCGGGCCGTGGCCACATCTATCGGGCCGCTCTGGTTGTTGCCGCCGTAGGCCTGAATCAGCCCGCCGTCGCAATCGAAGTCGGTGCCGAGGCCACCGCCTGCAGTGCTTCGGCTAGGGATGGTGGGAGCTGTTTGCCGCGCTTCTCGGCTCGGCGCAGTATCCCGGCGCACGCCGTCCCACTCAAAAAGAACCTGCGCGGGATCGAGCCCGTTTCGAGCACTTGCGACAACGAACACACGGCGGCGTCGTTGGGCCACTCCGAAATATTGGGCGTCCAGGGTCCGCCATGCGACTGCTCGCCTGGGTCCATACACAGCACCAGCGTTCGACCACTTCCAGGGTTGTCCCGGCTTTGGAGCTTGCCCTGGCGGGACCAAAGGCTCATCTTCTCCGGCAAGCCCAGCCAGAAAGCACCCGAACGCGTTGTCTTTGGTGCTGAGTACGCCGGGGACGTTTTCCCAGAAGACGATGCACTCGTCTTCACCGCGTCCAGCTCGAACATGGTCAATTGCATTTGCGATCTCCACAAATTTGAGAGTGAGGTTTCCGCGGGCATCAGCCAGCGACTCGCGCAGGCCCGCCACGCTGAATGCCTGGCAGGGCGTGCCGCCGCACAGCACATCGGGTGCCGACACTTCGCCGGTCAGGATGGCGCGCGCGATCTTGGTCATGTCGCCCAGGTTGGGAACGCTGGGGTAGTGGTGCGCCAGGACTGCGCTGGCGAACTTGTCGATTTCGGCCAGCCAGGCGGCGCGCCAGCCAAGTTCGTGCCATGCGACGGTCGCGGCCTCGATGCCGCTGCATACGCTGCCAAATTGCATTGAAGTTCCTGAAACGAAAGAGCCCGCGTGGTGCGGGCTCTGTTTGGTGTGGGTG
>NZ_JAOBSQ010000004.1:0-39086 GCF_025246485.1 Acidovorax sp. K2F | reverse complement strand
CCGCTCGAATTTTCCTTTTGCCATTTTTCCGACTCCGAAAAAAATCTAAATCAACACAACAGGATCTCGGCGCAACCAGAACCGGACGCACCAGAAAATGGTGCCCATGGCGGGAATCGGACCCGCGACCTCTCCCTTACCAAGGGAGTGCTCTACCACTGAGCCACATGGGCGATTGGCGCCGCTCACACAACACCAAAAATCTCTACTCAACAAACCAGCACAACAAACAATGGAGCGGGAGACGGGAATCGAACCCGCGTCATTAGCTTGGAAGGCTAGGGTTCTACCATTGAACTACTCCCGCGCAGACCACCGGCCTTTGCGAACCCAACTTTGCACTCACAAAGTTCAGCATCACTTTCAACACTGCTCACTCACTGGTGGAGGGGACTGGATTCGAACCAGTGTAGGCGTAAGCCAACAGATTTACAGTCTGCCCCCTTTAGCCACTCGGGCACCCCTCCGGAGAATTTCGAATTATAGCACCAAATTTTTACGCATTTAGAAATTAAACGCATTTGACGCTCTTCACTAACGCTGAAAGCGCTCGCTGCTGCATGTACCGTTGGTGCGGCTGGCGGGGATCGAACCCACGACCCTTGGCTTCGGAGGCCAATACTCTATCCACTGAGCTACAGCCGCATACCTCTGATTGACGCAGCCTTTGATTATTGCACGCGGCAAGCATCCAAACAAACAAAGCCCTGGCGCTCAGCCACCACAGGATGCAGCAGGCACTTTCGTACCGACCAGCGACAACCCCACACCACGCAAAAATGCGTCGGTGCTGGCGCCACCTACGCCAATGAGATCAAAGCCACCATCATTCAGAATCCAGTTGCGGATCAGCCCATCAAAAAGGGCATGCAGGCTGATGGCCGCGTCCATCGCCGACATCGACAGCACCACCCCCTGCGACTCAGCAGCCAGCGCAAAGTCGCGCGCCAGCTGCTGCGTAAACCCTTCGGAGGCCGCAACATGGCGCTCGCGCAGCCCCATCAGCTCGTTCACGTATTCCACCTTGTACAACGCAATCTCGAAAACCCGTCGGGTGTGCTCGTCCGAGGCCACACTGCGCAGCACCAGCGCCATCACCGCCCGAAGGCGTTGCACAGGATCAGCGCAAGTGCTGCCTTCAAAACTGGCAAAACCCTGCTCCAGCGGCAGCGTGACACGGTCCATCATGGCGCTAAACAGGTCCACCTTGTCCTTGAAGTGCCAGTAAATCGCACCACGCGTGGCTCCCGCAGCCTGGGCAATATCACTCAGCGATGCGCGGGACACCCCTTTTTCCCGAAACACCAACTCAGCCGCATCGATCAACCCGTTGCGGGTTGCGATTGCATCTTCTTTTGTCCGGCGCGCCATAGTCAAACATCCTGTTGAGTCTCCAAAACCCCTACGACTGCCTAGGGGCATCTGCAGCAGTCAACAATTATACATTCATGTCTGTATGTATAATTTCTGATCAAACTGTCGGGGCATTGAGCGAAGCGCTCTAGACCTCCCACTTTTTTCCAGATCCCTTTTTTTGACGCCCACCAAAGGACTCTCATGCCTCAACTGCGTGACGCATCCGGCACCCCTTACTTGCGTGCCACCACCACCCGACGAGTGCTTTCGCTGGCTGCCATCAGCGCAGCGGTACTGCTTGTGTCCGCCTGTGGCAAGGCCGATGGACAGGCCGCCGGGGCAGGCGGTCCCAAGCCGCCCCCGGTCGAAGTGGGAGTCGTTACCGCCACGCCCGGCGACGTGGGGCTGATCACAGAACTGCCTGGCCGCGTGGAGGCGTCTCGGGTGGCCCAAGTGCGCGCACGGGCCGCCGGCATCCTTCAGCAGCGCGTGTTCAAGGAAGGTAGCGACGTCAAGGCCGGGCAAGTGCTGTTCCGCATTGATCCCGCTCCCTACGCCGCAGCGGCAGAGAGCGCGCGCGCCAGCCTCGCCAAGGCCCAGGCCAATCTGGCACAGGCCAGCGCACAAGCTGAGCGCTATCGCCCCCTGGTTGCAGCCAATGCCATCAGCAAGCAGGACTTTGTAAACGCAGAGGCGGCCGAGAAACAAGCCCAGGCCGACGTGGCGGCCGCCAAGGCTGCTGTGCGCACCGCCGACATCAACCTCAGCTATGCCAGCGTGACCTCCCCCATCTCCGGCCGCATTGGCCGCGCACTGGTCACCGAAGGCGCCTTGGTCGGCCAAGGCGAAGCGACCGCATTGGCTGTGGTGCAGCAGATTGACCCGGTGTACGTGAACTTCACCCAATCGGCCGGTGACGTCTTCCAACTGCGGCGCGCTATGGAAAGTGGGCAGTTCAAGCGCGCTGGCGGCAGCCAGGCAGCCAGCGTCAAGCTGGTGCTCAGCGACGGATCTGAATACGCACAAGCTGGCAAGCTGCTGTTCACGGACTTGTCGGTGGACTCCACCACCGGCCAGGTCACCCTGCGCGCAGAGGTGCCCAATCCCAAGGGCGAGCTGCTGCCCGGACTGTATCTGCGTGTGCGGATTGAACAGGCACAGGCCAGCAACGCCATCACCCTGCCCCAGCAGGCTGTCACGCGCACCCAGCAGGGCGACACGGTCAGCGTGGTTGGCGAGGACGGCAAGGTGTCGCAGCGCACCGTCAAGATCAGTGCCGCACAGAACAACCGCTGGGTGGTGCTGGACGGTCTGAAGGCGGGTGAAAAAGTGATGGTGGACGGCTTCCAGAAGCTGCAGATGCTGCCTCCCGGAACCCCGGTAAAGCCCGTTCCATGGCAAGCACCAGGCACGCCTGCGCCGGCAGCAGCGACTGCCTCAGCGCCAGCCTCCGCAGAGGCGCCGACAGCGCCCGCTTCGGCCGCATCCAAGCCATAAGGGGCAATCCAGCATGGCCAAATTTTTCATTGACCGCCCCATCTTTGCGTGGGTGATTGCGCTGTTCATCATGGTGATGGGCGGCGTAGCCATCACGCAGCTACCCATTGCACAGTACCCGCCGGTGGCACCACCGTCCATCGTCATCAACGCGGCCTACCCCGGCGCATCGGCGCAAACCCTCGAAGACAGCGTGCTGTCGGTGATCGAACGCGAGATGAACGGCTCCCCCGGGCTGATCTACATGGAATCGGTCGCGCAGGCCGATGGTTCCGGCAGCATCACGCTGAGTTTCCAGCCCGGCACCAATGCCGACCTGGCGCAGGTGGACGTGCAAAACCGGCTTTCACGGGCCACGCCGCGCCTGCCTTCTGCCGTGACACAACAGGGGGTGCGCGTGGACAAGTCGCGCTCCAACTTCCTGCTGTTCACCATGCTGTCGTCCAGCAACCCGGCCACCGACACCGTGGCCTTGGGTGACTATGCGTCGCGCAACGTGGTGCCAGAACTGCAACGCCTTAAGGGTATTGGCCAGGCCCAGCTGTTTGGCACGGAGCGCGCCATGCGCATCTGGATCGACCCGGCCAAGATGGTGAGCTACAACCTGTCGGCAGCAGAGATCACCGCCGCCATCCGCGCCCAGAACGCCCAGGTGGCCAGCGGCACCATTGGCGACCTGCCCAATGTCGCGGGCCAAGGCATTGCCGCCACCGTGGTGGTCAATGGGCAACTGTCCAGCGTTGAACAGTTCGGTAACGTCGTGCTGCGTGCCAACACCGATGGCTCCACCGTGCGCATCAAGGATGTGGCGCGTGTGGAACTGGGCGGCCAGGCCTACGCCACCGCCGCGCGCCTGAACGGAAAGCCCGCCGTGGGCATCGGCGTTCAGCTGTCGCCCAGCGGTAACGCACTGGAGGCCGCCAAGGACGTGCGCGCGAAGATGGATGAGCTGTCACGCTACTTCCCCGAAGGCATGAGCTGGAGCATTCCTTACGACAGCTCGCGCTTTGTAGACATCTCCATCAAGCAGGTCGCAGAAACACTGGTCGAGGCCGTGGTGTTGGTGTTCCTGGTGATGTTCCTGTTTCTGCAGAACTGGCGCTACACCATCATCCCGACGATCGTGGTGCCGATCGCGCTGCTGGGTACGTTTGCCACGCTGCTGGCGCTGGGGTTCTCGATCAACGTGCTGACCATGTTTGGCATGGTGCTGGTGATCGGCATCGTGGTGGACGACGCCATCGTGGTGGTGGAGAACGTTGAGCGCATCATGAGCGAAGAAGGCCTGTCGCCGCTGGAAGCCACGCGCAAGGCCATGCGCCAGATCTCGGGCGCCATCATTGGCGTGACGGTGGTGCTGATCTCGGTGTTCGTGCCACTGGCATTTTTTGCAGGCTCCACGGGCAACATTTACCGCCAGTTCTCGGCGGTGATGGTGGCATCCATTGGCTTCTCAGCCTTCATGGCCCTGTCGCTCACACCGGCACTGTGCGCCACCCTGCTCAAGCCGGTCGAGGCGGGGCATCACCACGAGAAGACTGGCTTCTTTGGCTGGTTCAATCGCGGCTTTTCGCGCACTGCCAAAGGCTATGAAGGCTTTGTGGCCCGCATGCTGCGGCGCGCCGCGCGTTACCTGGTGATCTACGCAGCCATCATCGGTGCAGTGACCGTGGTCTACATGCGCCTGCCGACCTCGTTCCTGCCCAGCGAAGACCAGGGCAATATCATCGTCAACGTGCAATTGCCACCGGGCGCCACGCAGGAGCGTACGCTGGCCGTGATGGAGCAGGTCGAAGGCTTCATCCTCAAGCAGCCCGAGGTGCAAAGCATGGTGGGCGTGCTGGGCTTCAGCTTCTCCGGCCAGGGCCAGAACGCGGCCCTTGCGTTTGTGACCCTCAAGGACTGGAGTGAACGCCATGGCCCCGGCCAGTCGGCACAAGACGTGGCCAACCGGGCCTTCGGTGCGCTGATGGGTATTCGCGATGCGTTCATCTTTCCGCTGAGCCCGCCTCCCATTCCCGAGCTGGGCAACGCCAGCGGCTTCACATTCCGCCTGCAAGACCGGGGCGGCGCAGGGCACGAAGCCCTGGTGAAAGCCCGCAACCAACTGCTGGGCATGGCCTCGCAGAGTAAGGTGTTGACGCAGTTGCGCCCCGATGGTCTGGAAGATGCGCCCCAGCTGCAAATCGACATTGACCGTGACAAGGCCAACGCGCTGGGCGTGCCCTTCGACGCCATCAACTCTGCGCTCTCCACAGCGCTGGGCTCCAGTTATGTGAACGACTTCCCCAACCAGGGCCGCCTGCAGCGGGTGGTGGTGCAAGCCGATGCGCCCGCACGCATGCAGCCTGACGATCTGCTGCAGATCAATGCCACCAACAGCCAGGGCAAACCGGTACCGCTGTCGGCGTTCGCGACAACGCGCTGGGTGACCGGCGCGCAGCAAACCGTGCGCTACAACGGCTACCCCGCCATGCGAATCTCCGGCTCGCCCGCACCGGGCTACAGCACGGGAGCTGCGATGGCCGAGATGGAGAAGCTCGCTGGCCAACTGCCCCAAGGCTTCGGTTTTGAATGGACCGGCCAGTCACGCGAAGAAAAGCTGGCAGGCTCGCAGTCGCTCATCCTGTACAGCTTTGCCATCCTGGCGGTGTTCCTGTGCCTGGCTGCGCTGTACGAGAGCTGGTCGATCCCGCTGGCCGTGATCCTGGTGGTGCCCCTGGGCGTGCTGGGCGTGCTGCTGGCCACCTTGCTGCGCGGCTATGCCAATGACGTGTACTTCCAAGTGGGCCTGATCACCATCATTGGCCTGTCAGCGAAAAACGCCATCCTGATCATCGAGTTCGCCAAGGACCTGCAGGCCCAGGGCAAGGGCGTGATCGAGTCGGCGCTGGCCGCCGCGCATTTGCGGTTCCGCCCCATCGTGATGACCTCGATGGCGTTCGGCCTGGGCGTGCTGCCGCTGGTCGTCGCGTCGGGTGCGGGCTCTGCCAGCCAGCGGGCCATCGGCACCGGCGTGCTGGGCGGCATGGTCACTGGCACCGCACTGGCCGTGTTCTTTGTGCCCGTGTTCTTTGTGGTGGTGCGCAGCCTGTTCAAAGGCAGCGCGCGCCAGCAGGAAATGAACCGCCGCCATGCAGAAGAAGCAGGAGTTGGAACCCATGAATAAGAACCGAAGTACCCCCATGGCGTTGGCAGCAGCCACGGCGGCTGCGCTGCTGGCTGGCTGCTCGTTCATCCCCACCTATGAGCGCCCGCAGCCCCCCGTCCCCGCCACCTACGCCGGCGGGGCGGCAACGACCGACAGCGCAGCTGCGCAGTCGGGAGCCACCGTGCCCTGGCAGAACTACTTTGCCGAGCCACGCCTGCAACAGCTCATCGACATTGCGCTGGCCAACAACCGCGACCTGCGTGTGGCCATGCTCAACATCGAGCAAGCTCGGGCCACCTACCAGGTACGCCGGGCCGACCTGTACCCGGGCGTGGGACTGGCCGCCAATGCCAGCCGGGCCCCTGCCACGGGCACGGGCAACCTGACCAACTCGTTCAGCGTGGGTCTGGCCGTATCCGCATGGGAAATCGACTTCTTTGGCCGCATTGCGAGCCTCAAGGAGCAGGCACTCGCCCAGTACCTTGCCACGGAAGAAGGCCGCAACGCCGCACAGGTGAGCCTGGTGGCGGCAGTGGCCAATGGCTGGCTGACACTGCTGGCCGACGAGGAGCTGCTGGACCTGTCGCGCCAGACCCTTGCATCGCGCGAGGAGTCGGTGCGCTTGACCCGGATGCGCCTGGACGCGGGTGTGGCATCCGAGCTCGACTTCCGCCAGGCCGAGTCGCTCACCCAGGCGGCCCGCGCCACGCTGGCGCAACAGCAGCGCCAGCGCGCGCTCGACGAAAACGCACTGGTCCTGCTCCTCGGTCAGGCACTGCCGCAGGACGTGCGCGCCAGTCTGGCCGGTGGCAAGCTGGCCGACGCGCCTGCGATGGCACCGTTGCCTGCCGGCGTGCCGTCGGAGCTGCTCACCCGCCGGCCGGACATCCGCCAGGCGGAGCAGCAACTGATTGGCGCCAACGCCAACATCGGCGCTGCGCGGGCCGCGTTTTTCCCGCGCATCTCCCTGACGGCGCAGGCAGGCACAGCCAGCGGCGAGCTGTCCGGCCTGTTCAAGAACGGCTCCTGGGGCTTCACCATCGCGCCATCCCTGCTGCTGCCCATTTTTGACGCGGGCCGCAACCAGGCGAATCTGGACAGCGCCCGGGTCGGCCGGGAGATTGCCGTGGCGCAGTACGAAAAGGCCATCCAGACCGCGTTCCGCGAGGTCTCGGATGCGCTGGCGGGGCAAGCCACGCTGGGCGAACAGGCCCAGGCCCAGCAACAGCAGGCCCAGGCAGAGGCCGCGCGCCTGCAGCTGGCCGACCTGCGCTACCGCAACGGCGTGGCCAGCTATCTGGACCTGCTGGACGCACAACGCTCGCTGTTCACGGCCCAGCAGGCGGTGGTGCAGGTGCGGCTGGCGCAACTGCAAAACCAGGTGTCGCTGTACAAGGCACTGGGGGGTGGAGCGCCCGACACCAGCGCCCAGCTCCCCTCCTGACGCCCTGCGCGGGAGCGAGCGCAGCCCCTGGGGCGCTGCGCTCGCTCTGGGGCAAACCCGTGGTTGTCTGCATCCAGCGGGGATGGGAATAACCATCCCCGCAGATATAATTTAAGGTTGATTACACCGAAGCCCCCGATACACCTGAGGACGACATGAGCGACAACCACCACGAAGAAGCCCATACCGGCCCGATCAAGAACCCCAAGCAGTTGCTGGTCGCGGTACTTTTCTCGTTTGTGATTCCGATCTTTGCCATCATTGGCTTGGTCCTGTATGTGACGTCGGCGGACAAGCCCGCTGCCGGTGCCGTCAACCCCGAAAAGGCCATCGCCGAACGCATCCAGAAGATCGGCATGGTCGAAGTGCGCGACGCCAACCGCCCCCTCAAGAGCGGCGAAGAAGTGTTCAAGGCCCAGTGCTCGGCCTGCCATGCTTCCGGCGCTGCGGGAGCCCCCAAGTTTGGTGATGCCGCTGCCTGGGCTGCGCGCATTGGCACCGGGTTTGAAGCCCTGGTGCAGTCGGCCCTGAAGGGCAAGGGCGCCATGGCACCCCAAGGTGGCGGCGACTTCAACGACACCGAAATTGCGCGCGCTGTGGCCTACATGGCCAATGCGGGTGGGGCCAAGTTTGCCGAACCTGCTGCTCCCGCAGCCGCTGCCCCAGCCGCTCAGGCAGACGCAGCGCCAGCCGCCGCTCCTGCACCAGCACCCGCAGCAGCCCCTGCAGCTGCTGCGCCCGCTGTAGCGGTAGCTGCCGCACCTGCAGCCGCCGCAGCAGGCGCTGGCGAGGCTCTGTACAAGCAGGCTTGCCAGGTGTGCCACGCTGCCGGTGTGGCCGGTGCTCCCAAGTTTGGTGACAAGGCCGCCTGGGCCGCTCGCCTGCCCGCAGGCATCGACGCGCTGTACACCAGTGTCGCAAAGGGCAAGGGCGCCATGCCTCCGCGTGGCGGCTCCCAAGCCTCTGACGCCGATCTGCGCGCCGCGGTGGAGTTCATGGCAGCCGCAGCCAAGTAGGGCAGCGCCTCACCCTGCACGGGCGGGGTAGAACCCCACCCAGAAAGCCGGTCCTTGCGACCGGCTTTTTTTTCGTCTTGCAGGTTATCCAGTGCCGTGGTGAGCCGCTCTGAGTGCCTGCAACTCCGGGTTGAAGGCGGTGGGGCGGAGCTTCAGGTTGGCCGCGACGCCCCGGCTTGCGACCGGGCGCGCGGACTGCAGACATACCCGTAGCGTGCCGGAAGGTCCTGCGCCTGTACGTCCTGCAGCGTCCAGCGTCCGTCAGTCACTGCCTCTGCAGCCAGTGCCACATCCAGCGTGTGCACCAGCCCCAGGCCCAGGTCTGTCTCCAGGTACACACGGCCTTGCTCGTCCAGCAGGCAGTGGCGGACCGACGCCTCCCGGCCCGTATGGCTGATGGCGCGCAGGTCTTGCGGCTGCAGACGCCAGACCCAGGGCGTGGCCTCCAGTTCGACATACACGCGCTGGGGGCCGTTTTGAAAGAACCACTGACCCTGGTCGTCATGCTCGTAGTTGCGGGCTATGAACGCGATGAGCTTGTCGTGCTGCAGCAATGACCCTTTGCTGTGCGGAAACGTACCCGCTGCCTGCACCGCGTCGTCGCGCAGATACCAGTGGCCGCGCGCATCCAGGCCCAGCCAGCCGTAGCAGTCGGGCACGTTGGGCCATTTGGCCAGTGCCTGTTTGACGATGTCATCCATGGGCGGATTGTGCGCCGTGCAGCGCCAGCGCCCCACTGTGCTCGGCCAGCCACCCTCCCACGGCGTCGGGCATGGCGCGCACATGCCCCGGTGGCAAGCCGCGCGGGAACCCCACATGCCCGCCATGCGGCGGCTGCCAGAGCGTCACATGGCGTCCCACCTCGCGCACGCCCGGCAGACTGCCAGCGGGCACAAAGGGGTCATTGCGCGCGTTCACCACCAGCGCCGGAATGCGGATACGGTGCAGCAGCGGCTTGGCCGACGCGCGCAGCCAGTAGTCCTCGGTATTACGGAATCCGTGGACGGGCGCGGTGAACACGTTGTCGAACGCGTACAGGTCCCGCGCGGCCAGCAGCGCCTGCCGGTCAAACAGCCCCGGGTGCTGGGCCAGCTTCTGCAGCGCCTTGGGCACCAGGGTGCGCATGAACATGCGCGTGTAAACCAGCCGGTTGAAGCCGCGCCCAATGGCATGCCCGCCCGCTGCCAGATCGATCGGCGAGCACACGGCCGCCACCGCATCCGCGCTGCGCGCAGCGTCAGTGCCCACTTCGGCGGCCCAGCGCAGCAGGGCATTGCCGCCCAGTGACACTCCTACCGCCATCAGCGGCCCCTGGTGGTGCACACGCAGCTGCTGCAACATCCAGCCGATCTCCGCATGGTCGCCCGAGTGGTAGGCGCGCGGGGCACGGTTGATCTCCCCGCTGCAGCCGCGAAAGTGCGGCAGCGCGCAGGCCCAGCCGCGCTCGCGGGCCAGGTCGGCAAAGGCTTCGCAGTAATGGCTGCGTGATGAGCCCTCCAGCCCGTGGAACACCACCAGCAGCGGCCTGGGAGCGTCAGCCACCACACCGTCCTGGAGAAAGTCCACATCGACAAAATCGCCATCGGGGGTGTCCCAGCGCTCACGGCGGTACTCGGGACGCGGGCCGAACACCCGGCGTGCGTACAGCGCGGGCCAGATCGTTTGCAACTGGCCACCGGGGAGCCAGCGAGGCGCTATGTATTTCATAGCTATCAAGGCATATGTTGTCGGCGCATACAGCCAATTGGACCCAAAATCCTCACGCAGGGCCCTCTCAATGCAGAACGGGGCGCTGCGCCAGCACATCCACCTGGGCGTCGGGCGCCACGCCCGGGCTGGCGTGGTGGGCCACCATGCGCCAGCCTTCGGGGGTCTTGTGGTACACGTTGGTGGCCATGACCACGGCCTGGTGCAGGCCGTCAGGCAGCATCACCTCGACCTGCTCGACCACGCTGTGCACGGCACTCGACAGCGCCACCACGCGGTGCACCTGCGCCGGCCGGGCACGCACCGTGCCATGGGAAAACATGGCCTCGAACGCCGCACGGATGGCGGCGGGCCCCAGCAGTCGCGGTCCGCCCGGGTGCACACAGACAATCTCGTCATCGTCCGCCCAGCACGACATCAGCAGCTCGATGTCACCGCGCTGCAGCGCCTCATAAAACGCGGTTTCGGTTTCATCCGAAGAGCCACCCAGGGTGGCTGCTTTTGATCGGGCGCGGGGCATGTTAATTCTGGTGGTAAGTGGGTCGGAACGGCGTGACAGGTGCAACGCCAGCCTGCTATTGTGCGGCGGCGGTGCAATGCCTTGCTGCCTACCGATTTTGTACGCGCTCGGGCGGGGGCCCACCATCGCTGGTCTCCGACCAGTTTGCGGACTGGCGCCCTCCGGTTTCTGGCACAGTCATCCCATTTCTCCATCGGCGGACTCCACCATCATGATGATCCAACGTCTTCTTGCCCTCCTCACCTTGCTCGCCGCCACGCTCACGCTGAGCGGCTGCGGCTACAACGACTTCCAGCGCCTGGACGAGCAATCGAAGGCCGCCTGGAGCGAAGTGCTCAACCAGTACCAGCGCCGTGCCGACCTGGTGCCCAACATCGTCGCCACCGTGAAGGGCGAGGCCAACTTTGAACAGGAGACGCTGACCAAGGTGGTCGAGGCCCGCGCCAAGGCCACGGCCATCCAGGTCACGCCCGAGACGCTGAACAACCCCGAGGCTTTCAGCAAGTTCCAGCAGGCCCAGGGAGAGTTGTCCAGCGCCCTGTCGCGCCTGATGGTCGTGTCCGAGCGCTACCCCACCTTGCAGGCCAACCAGGGCTTTCGCGACCTGCGGGTGACGCTGGAAGGCACCGAAAACCGCATCACCGTGGCCCGCAACCGCTACATCCAGACCGTGCAGGAGTACAACGTGCTGGCCCGCAGCTTCCCCACCAACCTCACGGCCATGGCCTTCAGCTACGCCCCCAAGCCCAGCTTTACCGTGGCCAACGAGGCCCAAATTTCCGTGCCGCCCACGGTGGACTTCTCCGCATCCAAGGCCAAGCCCTGAACAACCCCTTGCAGGGCCTGACGTGAGCTGAATATGCTGCTAGCGCCTATTCGATATGCCCTGATAGCTATATTTTTTATAGCTGCATGGCCTATCTTTGGCTGGGCCCAATCGCAGCCGCTGGCTGTGCCCCCGCTGACCGGCCACGTCATTGATCAGACCGGCACGCTCAGCGCCGCAGACACCCAGGCGCTGGAGGGCCAGCTGGTCGCCCTCGAAAAAGCCCGCGGCTCGCAGGTCGTCGTGCTGATGGTGCCCACCACCGCACCAGAAGACATCGCCGCCTATGCCAACCGCGTCGGCAACCAGTGGAAGATCGGGCGCCGCGACGTGGGTGATGGTGTGCTGGTGCTGGTGGCCAAGAACGACCGCAAGATGCGCATCGAGGTTGCCAAGTCTCTGGAAGGCGCCATCCCCGACATCGCTGCAGCACGCATCATCGACGGCGCGATGAAGCCCCGCTTTCAGCAAGGCGACTTCGCGGGAGGCCTCGGTGCAGCGATCACGCAGATCGGCGCGCGCATCGCGGGCGAAGCGCTGCCCGCCCCGACCGAGACACCCTCTCCTGCCGCCGGAGGCAGCAGTCACGGCCTGTTCGACTGGACGGACTTCGCCATCTTCCTGTTCTTTGGCGTCATGGTGGCCGGCCCGCTGGCGCGCAGCCTCCTGGGGGCTGCGCTGGGCGGACTGGCGGTAGGAGGTGGCGTAGGCGCCCTGGCGTTTGTGTTCACCTCCAGCCTGCTGCTGTCGGTGGGCGCGGGCGTGATTGCGCTGCTCTACACCTGGCTTTTTGGCGGCAGCAGCGGCCCCATCAGCCTGGGGCATGGCGGCGGAGGCTCCGGGGGCTGGAGCAGCGGCAGCTCGGGCGGATTCAGCAGCAGCAGCAGCAGCAGCAGCGACAGCGGCGGCTTCAGTTCGGGCGGCGGAGGCGATTTTGGTGGCGGCGGTGCATCGGGGGACTGGTGATGAGTGTTGACAACAGCGAGCAACCAACGCACACGCTATGGCGTTCCATCTGGAGGCTCGTCCACCATCGCTGGCACGACGCCTTCGGCCGATCGGCCATCCCGTTGCAAGCGCTGCAGCGCCTCGGCGCGCAGGTCGCTGCCAGCGAGCGGCAGCACACCGGGCAGATTCGCATCGTGGCGGAAGCGGGGCTCCCCTGGAGCTACCTGCGCCGTCACGCCAATGCACGCGAACGCGCGCTGATGCTGTTCAGCAAACACCGTGTGTGGGACACCGAACACAACAACGGCGTGTTGATCTACCTGCTGATGCCGGAACATGCGTTTGAGATCGTTGCCGACCGGGGCCTGGCACGGCATGTCCCACCCACCGCATGGCAGGATATGGCGACGAAGATGTCGGCCCAGTTTCAGCAAGGCCACTACGAAGAAGGCCTGGCGCAGGCTGTGGGCGCGGTAGGCGCCCTGCTGGTGGAGCACTTTCCGCGCGCCACTGATTCGCCCTCCGTCAACGAGCTACCCGACGCGCCGCTCCTGCGCTGAATACCGGCTGGCGGCCATCCCGAGCATCTACAACGCGACACGCATCAGAGCGCCCAGAGGGCAGCCATTGTGTGTATGGGCGGGCTGCGGCTCAGCCTGACGGTACATTCAGTTCAGCCGCAAACTGCTTTCCATGGGCATCGAATTAAATACCCCACATCGAGCCCCTGCAGGCCACATCGCTGAGCTAACCCGCTGACTCTGCGCAGGAGCCCCCTCACACGCCTGCAGCTCTACAGCTCTGCACGCTGCCACCGTCCTGAATATGTACCCGGGTTATCCATCAGCAGGTACCTATCTCCGGCCGAACCATTGCCCCAAGCCCACGGACTGGCCCTCATCCCATCTTCATTGTTTCCAATACTGGAACAGTTAGTTCGCGACCCGGTGGTTTTTCTCTGCACCCCACCGGCGTACAGTTCATCCCATCGATGAGCCGAACCCGCAAGGCGACTCACCGAACCCGGTCTCAGGCAGCTTTCTTTGTTTTTGGCGCTTTGTTCCGGTTTTTTGAGCCGCTTCTTTAACTTCAAGGATTTCCATCATGAACAACACCGCACGTTTCCTCTCTATCGCCGCTGTCGCCGCTTTCGCTTCTTTTGGTGCCCAGGCTGACGAAGCCGATGCTTCGCAGTTCGCCACCAAGTTTGAAACCAACCGCACCCGCGCTGAAGTGGCCGCCGAAGCCGCTACCGTGGCCCAGACCCGCTCGATCGAACCCGCTGGTTCGCGTGTGGTGACCTACAAGTCCACGGCTGACCGTGCTGCCGTACGTGCCCAGGCTGCTGAAGCAGTGCGTACCGGCCAGATTTCTTCGGGTGAGCGCGGCTGATTCACCAGGGGCGGCTGAATCTGCCGCCCTGGTTGTGCCGTATCTCTCAGTACCCAAGTCCTCTTTTTAGAATTTTCCGGAGTTTCACCATGAACAAGTCTGTCCGTTTCCTGTCCGTTGCTGCTGTCGCCGCTTTTGCCGCTTTTGGTGCCCACGCTGATGAGGCCGATGCTTCGCAGTTCGCCACCAAGTTCGAAACCAACCGCACCCGTGCTGAAGTGGCTGCCGAAGCTGCTACCGTGGCCCAGACCCGCTCCATCGAACCCGCTGGTTCGCGTGTGGTGACCTACAAGTCCACGGCTGACCGTGCTGCCGTGCGTGCCCAGGCTGCTGAAGCCCTGCGCACGGGCCAGATCTCTTCTGGCGAAATCGGCAACGCGATGTAATTGCCAGAGGCCCCATGCGGACCGCATGAGGGTTTTGTGAAAAGTGCCAATGCAAAAGGCCGGGGCCCTGTGAGGGGCCCCGGCCTTTTTTAGTCTGGCGGGCAGCCGTTTCGTTTCGGAGCAGCGCTAAAAGTCACCGACCATCCACATCAAACGGAACTCATGGCAATCCACGGCTGAGGTGGAGTGTATGCATCATGGCAACGCCAATGCTGGAGGCCATCCACACGGCGCAGAAATAAAAAAACCCGGCATTGCCGGGTTTTTTGCCGCACAGGAGTGCTCGCTAAAGCTCACTTCTTCTGGCGGAACTTGCGCAGTGCCGCAATCTGGGCTGCCATAACAGCCAGCTCGGACTGGGCCTTGGCCAGATCGATGTCGCTCTTGGCGTTCTTGAGCGCTTCTTCGGCTGCAGACTTGGCTGCGTTGGCCTTCTCGTCGTCCAGGTCCTTGCCACGGATGGCGGTGTCGGACAGCACGGTCACGCAGTTGGGTTGCACTTCCAGAATGCCACCGGCCACGAAAACGAACTCTTCGCCACCGTCAGCCATTTCGATGCGCACCGAGCCCGGCTTGATGCGGGTGATCAGCGGGGTGTGGCGGGGGTAGATGCCCAGTTCGCCAGCTTCGCCGGGCAGAGCGACAAAACGCGCTTCACCGGAGAAGATGGACTCTTCGGCACTGACCACATCAACGTGGATGGTGTTCATCATTGCTCCTAGGAAAAGGTGGGTTGCTTGATTGCTGAAGGCCGCGCTGCCATGGGCTGCCCGGCCGACGGCTCATCAGGCCACCTTCTTGGCCTTTTCGAAGGCTTCGTCAATGGTGCCCACCATGTAGAACGCTTGCTCTGGCAGGTGATCGCATTCGCCGTTCACGATCATCTTGAAACCGCGGATGGTTTCCGACAGGGGAACGTACTTGCCTGGCGAACCCGTGAACACTTCGGCCACGTGGAAAGGCTGCGACAGGAAACGCTGGATCTTACGAGCGCGGGCCACGGCCAGCTTGTCTTCAGGAGCCAGTTCGTCCATGCCCAGGATGGCGATGATGTCGCGCAGTTCCTTGTAGCGTTGCAGCGTACCTTGCACGGCGCGGGCCGTGGTGTAGTGGTCTTCGCCCACCACGTTCGGGTCGAGCTGGCGGCTGGTGGAGTCCAGAGGATCCACGGCGGGGTAGATACCCAGCGAAGCGATGTCACGCGACAACACCACGGTGGAGTCCAAGTGAGCAAACGTCGTGGCAGGCGATGGGTCGGTCAAGTCATCCGCTGGCACATACACGGCCTGGATGGAAGTGATCGAACCGACCTTGGTGGACGTAATACGCTCTTGCAGACGGCCCATTTCTTCGGCCAGCGTAGGCTGGTAGCCCACGGCGGAAGGCATACGGCCCAGCAGAGCGGACACTTCGGTACCGGCCAGCGTGTAGCGGTAGATGTTGTCCACGAAGAACAGCACGTCACGGCCTTCGTCACGGAAGGATTCCGCGATGGTCAGGCCGGTCAGGGCCACGCGCAGACGGTTGCCTGGGGGCTCATTCATCTGGCCGTACACCATGGCGACCTTCGAGTCTTCGAGCTTCTCGAGGTTCACCACGCCGGAATCGGCCATTTCGTGATAGAAGTCGTTCCCTTCACGGGTACGCTCGCCCACACCAGCGAACACCGACAGACCACTGTGGGCCTTGGCGATGTTGTTGATGAGTTCCATCATGTTCACGGTCTTGCCCACGCCGGCGCCGCCGAACAGACCCACCTTGCCGCCCTTGGCGAACGGGCACACCAGGTCGATCACCTTGATGCCGGTTTCCAGCAGCTCTTGCGATGGCGACAGTTCGTCGTACGCAGGGGCCTTGCGGTGGATGGAGGCCGTCAGGTCCTGGCTGACCGGACCGCGTTCGTCGATGGGCGTGCCCAGCACGTCCATGATGCGGCCCAGCGTCGCCTTGCCCACAGGCACGGTGATGGGGTTGCCGGTGTTGGACACCATGATGCCGCGACGCAGGCCGTCGGACGAACCCAGGGCAATGGTACGCACCACACCGTCGCCCAGCTGCTGTTGCACTTCCAGCGTCAGCGACGAGCCTTCGAGCTTCAGGGCGTCATAAATCTTGGGCATCTGGTCGCGGGGGAACTCCACGTCCACCACAGCGCCGATACATTGAACAATTTTGCCTTGCACTTGAGCCATTTTTCGCTCCAATAAAGTAGTTTGTTGAGCTGCTTACACAGCAGCGGCGCCAGCCACGATTTCCGAAAGTTCTTTCGTGATCGCTGCCTGGCGCGTCTTGTTGTAGACCAGCTTCAACTCGCCAATGACGCTGCCGGCGTTGTCGGTGGCAGCCTTCATGGCCACCATGCGCGCCGACTGCTCGGACGCCATGTTTTCCGCAACCGCCTGATAGATCAGGGACTCGACATAACGGACCAGCAGCTCGTCGATGACGCTTTGCGCATCGGGCTCATAGATGTAGTCCCAGCCGTGCTCCGTCTTCTCAGCCTGCATCTGCTCGGAGGACAGGGGGAGCAACTGCTCCACCACCGATTCCTGCTTCATGGTGTTGATGAACTTGGTGTAGCTCAGGTACACCGCGTTGATCTTGCCTTCTGCGTATGCATCGAGCAGCACCTTCACCGGGCCAATCAGCTTGTCCAGGTGGGGGGTGTCGCCCAGACCCGTCACGTGCGAAACCACCTTGGCGCCCACACGGTTCAGGAAACCCAGGCCCTTGTTGCCAATCGCCACGGCTTCGGTCGAGACGCCAGCACCTTGCAGTTCACGCAGCTTGGTCGTCACGGCACGCAACACGTTGGTGTTCATGCCGCCACACAGACCCTTGTCTGTGGTGATGACGATGACGCCAGCGGTCTTGGCATCGTTCACTTTCATGAACGGATGCACGTACTCTGGGTTGGCCTTGCCGAGGTTGGCTGCAATGTTGCGGATCTTCTCGCTGTATGGGCGGGCAGCCCGCATCCGGTCCTGCGCCTTGCGCATTTTGGATGCGGCCACCATTTCCATGGCTTTGGTGATCTTCTTGGTGTTTTCCACCGATTTGATCTTGCCGCGTATTTCCTTGCCTGCTGCCATGATGGCTCCTCGTCCGGTTTAAGCGAACGACTTCTTGAACGCGGCGATCGCTGCGGTCAATTCGGCTTCTGCGTCCTTGTCCATGGCCTTGGCCTGCTCCAGCTTGGCCAGCAAAGCGGCGTGGCTGGTCTTCAGGAACTGGTGCAGGCCGTGTTCGAAGTCGAGCACCTTCTTGACGTCGATGTCGTCCATGAAGCCCTTGTTCACAGCGAACAGCGTGGAAGCCATCAGCGAGATGGGCAGCGGGCTGTACTGTGCCTGCTTGAGCAGTTCGGTCACGCGGGCACCGCGGTCCAGCTGCTTGCGGGTGGCTTCGTCCAGATCGGAGGCAAACTGCGCGAACGCAGCCAGTTCACGGTACTGGGCCAAGTCGGTACGGATACCACCGGACAGGTTCTTCACCAGCTTGGTCTGGGCTGCACCGCCGACGCGCGACACCGAGATACCGGCGTTGATAGCGGGGCGGATACCGGCGTTGAACAGGCTGGTTTCCAGGAAGATCTGACCGTCGGTGATCGAAATCACGTTGGTAGGCACGAAAGCAGACACGTCGCCAGCTTGCGTTTCGATGATGGGCAGTGCCGTCAACGATCCGGTCTTACCCTTGACTTCACCCTTGGTGAAGGCTTCGACGTAGTCGGCGTTCACGCGGGCTGCGCGTTCGAGCAAACGGCTGTGGAGATAGAACACGTCGCCAGGATAGGCTTCACGGCCTGGTGGGCGGCGGAGCAGCAGGGACACTTGGCGGTAGGCAACGGCTTGCTTGGACAGATCGTCATACACGATCAGCGCGTCTTCACCGCGGTCGCGGAAGTACTCGCCCATCGTGCAGCCCGAGTAGGCCGACACGTACTGCATGGCGGCCGATTCGGAGGCCGATGCGGCCACCACGATCGTATATTCCATGGCACCGGCCTGTTCCAGCGCGCGCACCACGTTCTTGATCGAAGAAGCCTTCTGACCAATAGCGACGTAGATACAGGTAACGCCCTGACCCTTCTGGGCAATGATGGCGTCGATGGCGACGGCCGTCTTGCCAGTCTGGCGGTCACCAATGATCAGCTCCCGCTGGCCACGGCCCACGGGCACCATCGAGTCGATGGACTTCAGGCCGGTCTGCAGAGGCTGGTCCACCGATTTACGGGCGATCACACCAGGAGCGACCTTTTCGATCACGTCGGTAAGCTTGGCGTTGATGGGACCCTTGCCGTCGATCGGCTGGCCCAGGGCATTCACCACGCGGCCGATCAGTTCGGGACCGACGGGCACTTCCAGAATACGGCCCGTGCATTTCACGGTGTCGCCTTCGGAGATATGCTCGTACTCGCCCAGAATCACGGCGCCGACGGAGTCGCGCTCAAGGTTCAGCGCCAGACCGTAGGAGGGCTGGCCGTCCTTGGTCGCGGGGAACTCGAGCATTTCGCCCTGCATCACGTCCGACAGGCCATGAACGCGCACGATACCGTCGGACACGGACACCACGGTACCCTGGTTGCGGATATCGCTGCTGGCGGCCAGACCTTCGATGCGGCTCTTGATGAGTTCAGAAATTTCTGCGGGATTGAGTTGCATGACTCTTTCCTTCTTTCTTTGGTTCGCTGTCCTCGCCGCGCATTACGCGATGAGGGCCGCTTTCATTTGTTCAAGACGGGCCTTGACCGAAGTGTCCAGCACCTCGTCACCCACCACTACGCGAATACCACCGATCAGGGACTCATCCAGCTTCACAGCGAGGTTGAGCTTGCGGCTGAAGCGCTTTTCCAGCGCTGCGCTAACCTCGGACAGTGCAGCACTGTCCATCGGAAATGCGCTGTACACCACGGCATCCGAAGATCCGTTGCGACGATTCACGAGGGCACGAAACTGCGCAGCCACTTCCGGGAGCGCATCAATGCGTCCGTTGTCGATGACTGTGCGCAGGAAATTTTTGGCCATATCCGGCAGGGCCGAGCGGGCGACCCCGGTGAATACAGCGAACACCTGGTCTGCCGTCACCTTGGGGTTGTCCGCCAACTGACGCAGCTGGGGGTTGGCGGCAATCGCCGCCAGTTCGTCCACCCAGGCAGCGGTGCTGCCCAGATCGACGCCCGCGCCCGCAGTGGCAGCCTTGAACAAGGCATCGGCGTAAGGGCGGGCAATGGTGGCGAGTTCAGCCATGTGTGTCCCCTTACAGCTCGGTCTTCAGGCGGTTGAGCAGGTCGGCATGGACGCCAGCATTGACTTCCTTGCGGAGAATCTGCTCGGCACCCTTGACGGCCAACGCTGCCACCTGCTCACGCAGGGCTTCGCGGGCTTGGACCGTCTGCTGCTCGGCTTCAGCGCGGGCAGCAGCAACAATCTTGTTGCCTTCCTCTGTGGCGCGGGCCTTGGCTTCTTCGATGATGGCCTGGGCACGACGGTCGGCGTCCGCAAGACGCGAGGCCGTCTCGTTGCGCGCCTGTGACAGTTCCTTCTCGACGCGCTGGTTGGCAGCGGTCAGTTCGGATTTGGCACGGTCGGCAGCTGCGAGGCCATCGGCGATTTTCTGGGCTCGCTCATCCAGCGCCTTCGCGATCGGGGGCCACACGAATTTCATCGTGAACCACACGAGGATCAGGAAGACGATGGCCTGAACGAACAGGGTCGCATTGATACTCACGGCAACACCTTTCTAAAGTGGCGTTGAACGGGAATTACTTGGGCAGGTTGGCCAAGAGCGTGGAAACGAAGGGGTTGGCGAAAGCGAACAGCAGAGCGATAGCCACGCCGATCAGGAACGCAGCGTCGATCAGACCAGCCAAGATGAACATCTTGGTTTGCAGTTCGTTGATCAGTTCAGGCTGACGTGCCGACGATTCGAGGAACTTGCCACCCATCAGGGCGATGCCGATGGAAGCGCCGATAGCGCCCAGACCAACAATCAGACCACAAGCCAGAGCGACGAGACCGAGAATGTTTTCCATGATGACTCCTGAGTTAAAAAGAAAAGTTAAGGAAAGAAAAAACGAAAGGGAAACTTAGTGCGCGTTGTGCGCCTGACCGAGGTAGATCAGCGCCAGCATCATGAAAATGAACGCTTGCAGCGAGATCACCAAAATGTGGAACAGCGTCCAGATGGTGCCAGCGATGACGTGGCCCACAGGCAGCAGCACACCCGACAGCGACAGGGCCGCAGCACCACCCATGAGGGCGATGAGCATGAACACCAGCTCGCCAGCGTACATGTTGCCAAACAACCGCATGCCGTGGGACACGGTGTTGGCGACATATTCAATGATCTGCATGAGCAGATTCACCACGCCCAGGATCAGGGCGAAGATAGGATTCTTGCTGGTGCCGAAAGGAGCCGACACCAGTTCGTGCGCCCAGCCGCCAGCACCCTTGATCTTGACGCTGTACCAGAAGCGCAGGATCAGGATAGCAAAGGCGAGGCCCAGCGTGGTAGACAGGTCAGCCGTGGGCACGACACGCAGATAGGCGTGGTGAGGATCGTGGCCGGCGGCGCCATAGATTTGCGCCCAGATGGCGGGCAGCAGGTCCACAGGCAGCATGTCCATGAAGTTCATCAAGAAGATCCAGACGAACACCGTCAGACCCAGGGGCGCAATGAACTTGCGGCTTTCAGCGTTGTGAATGTTCGCCTTGGCCTGGTTGTCCACCATCTCGACCAGCATCTCGACCGCTGCCTGGAAGCGTCCAGGCACACCAGAGGTTGCCTTACGGGCAGCTGACCACAGAATCAAAAGGGTGAGAGCCCCCAGAACCAAACCGACGATGATCGAGTCATAGTTGATGACAGTGAAATCAACGATCTTGGTCTGGTTGACGTTTTGAAGATGCTGCAGGTGGTGAACGATGTATTCACTTGCAGTCGGAGCGTGCGCTTCTGCGGCCATCGGACAACTCTTCTCTCTATCAATCGGTTTTTCGGACACAAGGCCGCACCAACAGTGCCACCCAGTACGTTTTCATTGCGACCACCATGCCAATCAGCAAGGCAATCCAGCTCAAGCCCGGCACCAGCCGAGGTGCCGCCGCCAGCAGCGCCACCGTCAACATGATCTTGGCGATTTCCCACCCAAAGAACCCCACCATGGCAGCCCGCGGATTGGATGACGCCTTGTGGCGCAACACACCGCGGGCAAACAGTGCAGCCGGAGCCACCACTGCCAGGGCACCGTAGGCTGCAGACCAACCCACCACCGCCCTGCCCGTCAGAACCCAGGCCACCAGGGCCACCAGCATTCCGACCAGCGCCTGACCTGCCACCACCTTCCACACCGAGAGGGGCGGATGGCGACTGCGCCACTGCTGCGCCTCTTGGGCCGTCAGGGGCTTGAAGTCAGATTCTTCAGCCTCAGTTTCAGTCTCTGGCGGGATTGTTTTCATTGATGAATGACGCCCGCGTTACAGACCGCAACTTTTACAAAGCCTCTAATTATAAGTAAAAACCCATGGCACCAGACAAAAACCCGCAAACGTGCCTGTGGGCTTCGTGTGCGCCTGCTCTGTTGTGGTGATGCGCCAACGGCTTTTGCGCTCCAAAAAACTCGCGCAATGCACCGATCTGGCGCACGCCAAACACACAATTCAGACACCCTCATCAGCCCGTGGCGCACAATGACAGTGCATGCCTAGCTATTGAAACTGCAGCATCCCTACCACCGCGATCCACCATGACATCCTCCAATCCGCCGCCCGCCAACGGCCTCGATACGCAGGCAACAGATCTACGCAAAGACTCGCTGATCGAATACCCCTCCAAGTTCCCGATCAAGGTCATGGGCGCCAAGGTGGATGGGTTCGTGCACGCGGTGACCGAACTGGCCCGCCAGTTTGACCCCACCTTCGACGCCGCCACCATTGAACTGCGGGACAGCCGCGCAGGCAATTACCTCGGAGTAACCATCACCATCACGGCGACCAGCCGCGAGCAGCTGGACGACCTGTACCGTGCGCTGTCATCGCATCCGCTGGTGAAAGTGGTGCTGTAGCCGCCCCCTTCAAGTTGCGCCATGACGATTGACATCCGCCTGCTGGGCCGTGTGGACTACGCCAGCACTGTGCAGGCCATGCAGGACTACACGACCACACGTACGCCCTCTGACCCGGATACGCTTTGGATTTGTGAGCACCCGCCGCTTTACACCCAAGGCATTGCAGGCAAAAGCGATCATGTGCTTGACCCAGGCGAGATCCCCGTCATCGCCACCAACCGGGGTGGGCAGGTCACCTTCCACGGACCGGGCCAGGTGGTCGCGTACCCGCTGATCGACCTGCAACGCGCAGGCTATTTCGTCAAGGAATACGTTTATCGCGTCGAAGAGTCCGTGATCCGTGCGCTGGCGCGCTTCGGCGTCACGGGCCACCGGGTTGCCGGCGCACCCGGCATTTATGTGCGCCTGGATGACCCGCGCAGCCACGCCATGCTGCCCCAACGCCCCCAAAAACGAGCGGGCTCGGAGGCGCCCACGCCCGACTTCGAAGGCCTGGGCAAGATCGCGGCGCTCGGCATCAAGGTCAGCCGCCACTGCACCTACCACGGCGTGGCGCTGAACGTGAACATGGACCTGGAGCCCTACGGCCGCATCAACCCTTGCGGTTACGCAGGATTGAAAACGGTGGACCTTTCTACAATCGGGGTCCACACCACCTGGGAAGAAGCCGCGCAGGTGCTGGGCCAGCAGCTCAGCATCCGGTTGGCGCCCTGAACTCTGCCTACAGCCATGAGCACCCCTGAAGTCGTCCGCGAAGCGCAATCCACCGAAGCCTACAACCCGCTGGCCAAGCAAAAGGCTGCGGCCAAGCTGTCGCGCATTCCGATCAAGGTGGAGCAGGGCGAAGTGCTCAAGAAGCCAGAGTGGATCCGCGTGAAGGCGGGCAGCCCCACCACGCGTTTCTACGAAATCAAGGAAATACTGCGCGAACACAAGCTGCACACGGTGTGCGAAGAAGCTTCGTGCCCCAACATCGGTGAATGCTTTGGCAAAGGCACGGCCACCTTCATGATCATGGGTGACAAGTGCACGCGCCGTTGCCCGTTCTGCGACGTGGGCCATGGCCGCCCCGACCCGCTCGACAAGGATGAGCCGCTGAACCTGGCCAAGACCATTGCCGCACTCAAGCTCAAATACGTGGTGATTACCAGCGTGGACCGCGACGACCTGCGCGACGGCGGCAGCGGCCACTTTGTGGAATGCATCCAGAACATCCGCGAGCTGTCGCCCCAGACCCAAATCGAGATCCTGGTGCCCGACTTCCGCGGCCGTGATGACCGCGCGCTCGAAATCCTGAAAGCCGCGCCGCCCGACGTGATGAACCACAACCTGGAAACTGCGCCCCGCCTGTACAAGGAAGCGCGCCCCGGTTCGGACTACCAGTTCAGCCTGAACCTGCTCAAGAAGTTCAAGGCCTTGCATCCCAACGTGCCCACCAAGAGCGGGATTATGGTCGGCCTGGGCGAGACGGACGAAGAGATCCTGCAGGTCATGCGTGACATGCGCGCGCACAACATCGACATGCTGACCATCGGCCAGTACCTGGCACCCAGCAACAGCCATCTGCCCGTGCGCCGCTACGTGCACCCCGACACCTTCAAGATGTTCGAGGAAGAGGCGTACAAGATGGGCTTCAGCCATGCGGCAGTTGGCGCCATGGTGCGCTCCAGCTACCACGCGGACCAACAGGCGCACGCCGCTGGCGTGTAAGCCCTGTCCACCCGGCCCGGTCGCAGGTCACCCATGGGCCCGAATGGTCTGCTCTCGCTGCGCCGCTACGGCGCATCACCGGGCAGCCACAGCCATGACCATTTCCAGATTCTGCTGGGACTCTCCGGAGCGCTGGACCTGGAGGTGGCGGGCCGTGGCGTGCGCGTGGCACCCGGCGGCGGCTGCGTGATTGCCCCGGGAGATCGGCACGACTTTGAATCGTCCCGTGGCAGCCTGTGCCTGGTGCTGGACAGCGCACACCCCGACTGGGCGCGCTGTACCGGCCAACGCCGCTCGACCAAACCACCCGCCGATGCACTGCCACTGGCGCACTATCTGGCGAGCGCACTGCAACAAGACCGCCCGCTGGCACAAACCTACGGCCCTGCGCTCTTGCTGGAGGCGTGGCTCGACAGCACCCATTCCGACCTTTCCACGCCCGCCCCCACGCGCGGCCGCACCATCAACTGGCCCGCCCTGCAGCAATGGGCGGCGCAGCAATGGCACCATGAACTGACCGTGGCCGACCTGGCGGCGCAGGTGCATCTGAGCCCCAGCCAGTTTTCTGCCCGCTGCCGGGACGACCAGGGCATGGGCGCTATGGCCTGGCTGCGCGGCTTGCGTCTGGCGCAGGCCCGGGTGCTGCGCAGCACGGGCATGGCGGTGGCCGAGGTGGCGCTGCGCACGGGCTACCGCTCGCCCTCGGCTTTGACTGCCGCATTGCGCCGGGCTGAGCAGCACACATAACGGCCGACGACAGCTGGCAACCAGGCCAAAACCTTGGCGCGCGACGACTCACCGGTGTTGCGCGACGACTCACTACAGCGGGCGCGCGTAAGCTCGGCGCCATGCAAGCCAACCTCTATGCCCTGGGCGCCATTGCGCTGTGGGCCTCTCTCGCCTCGTTGGGGGTGTCCCTCACCCACATTCCGCCCTTCCTGCTCACAGGCGTTGCGCTCATCATCGGTAGCGTGCCGGCCTGGCCGTTTGTGCTTCGTGACCCTGCACAGTGGCGCATCCCGCTGCGCACGCTGGCGTTGGGCGTGTACGGCCTGTTTGCGTACCACTTTCTGCTGTTCATCGCGCTGCGCCATGCCCCGCCGGTGGAGGCCAACCTCGTCAACTACCTGTGGCCGCTGTTCATCGTGGTGCTCTCGCCGGTGGTGCTGCCCGGTGTGGCGCTGCGCCCGCCGCATGTGCTGGCGGCGCTGCTGGGTTTTGGCGGCGCGGCCATTGCCATTGCCGGCGGGCGCGAGTTGAGCGGCACGCTGGCCTGGGGCTACCTGCCCGCGCTGGCAGCGGCTTTCATCTGGGCCACGTATTCGCTCATGACCAAGCGCGTGGCAGCGTTCCCGACCACGGCCATTGGCCTGTTCGGGCTGGTGTCCGGCGTGCTGTCGCTGCTGTGCCATGTGGCGCTGGAGCCGCCGGTGGCACTGCAGCCGCGCGACTGGGGGCTGCTCGCGGTGCTGGGCCTGGGGCCGCTGGGGGCGTCGTTTTTTATGTGGGACAAGGCGCTCAAGCTGGGGGACGCCCGGCACATCGGCATCCTGAGCTACATCACGCCACTGGCGTCCACCGCGCTGCTGATCCTGGTGAGCGGCCGCGCATTCACCTGGAGCATTGCGCTGGCCACGGCCATGATCATCAGCGCGGCCGTGATGGGGATGCGGGCACGCTGACGCAGAAATTTCAGCGAAATTGGCTGGGAGCGCTAGAAAAATATGCTCGGACAGCTATCAATTTTGAAGTAACCACCCCCCTCTGGCGGTCAGATGCTCCGCCTGTCAAGCAGTCAGTAGCACAGCAGGTTCATCGCCCGCCAGCACCTGTTGCGCCCAGGGGGCGAGCTTGCGAGTGTCAGCGCGCAGCACCTCCTGCTTCACAGCCAGGATCTGCGCGGGGTGCATGGAGAAGCTGCGCAGCCCCAGGCCCAACAGCAGCCGCGTCATGGTCACATCGCCCGCCGTTTCGCCGCACACACAAACGCTCTTGCCTTGGCGCTCCCCCTCGGCAATCACATCGCCCACCAGGCGCAGCACGGCAGGGTGCAGCGGGTCGTACAGGTGGGCCACGGCCTCGTCGGCGCGGTCGATGGCCAGGGTGTACTGGATCAGGTCGTTGGTGCCGATCGAGAGAAAGTCGAAGTACTTGAGGAAGGTGCGCACCATGAGTGCCGCGGCGGGCACCTCGATCATGGCGCCCAGCTGCACCGGACCATAGGGCTCGCCACGTGCATCCAGCTCACCCCGGGCGAGGTCCACCTGGGCGAGCGTCTGCTGGATTTCGTGCGTGTGCGCCAGCATGGGGAACAGCAGGTTGACCTTGCCATGGGCCGCCGCACGCAGCACAGCGCGCAGCTGGGTGCGGAACATGGCCGGGTCGGCCAGGCTCCAGCGGATGGCGCGCAGGCCCAGGGCCGGGTTCAGGTAGCTGTCCTTGTGGGCCTTGTTGTCCAGAGGCTTGTCCGCGCCCACGTCGATGGTGCGGATGGTGACGGGCAGCCCCTGCATGCCGTCAATGGCCTCGCAGTAGGCGCGGTACTGCTCGTCCTCGCCGGGCAGGTTGCCGCTTTTGCCCATGAACAGAAATTCGCTGCGGAACAGGCCCACGCCCACGGCGCCTGCGCGCACGGCGGCGGCGGCGTCACCGGGCTGCTCGATGTTGGCCAGCAGCTCGATCTTGTGGCCGTCGATGGTGATGGCAGGCGTGTGGCGCAGGCGCGCCAGGCGTTCGCGCTCCAGTTCGACCTGGCGCTGGCGAAATCCGTATTCGGCCAGGATGATGGGCGAGGGATCGACAATGACCACGCCCGCATCGCCGTCGATGATGACCCAGTCGTCCTGGCGCACCAGCTGGCTGGCGGCACGCGCGCCCACCACGGCGGGGATGTCCATGCTGCGCGCGACGATAGCCGTGTGGCTGGTCTTGCCGCCCACGTCCGTCACAAAGCCCGCGAACACGCTTTGCTTGAACTGCAGCATGTCGGCGGGCGAGAGGTCGTGCGCCACCAGCACCAGGGGCACATCCACCGTGTCATCCAGCAGCAAATCTTGCTGTGTCTTGCGGCGCGGGCTGCTGGCCGGTGGTGCCACCGGGCTGGCCACGCCTTTCATGTAGCGCAGGATGCGTTCAACCACCTGCTCCAGGTCCGCCTTGCGCTCGCGCAGGTACTCGTCCTCCATCTCGTCGAACTGGCGCGCAATCACCTCAAGCTGGGTGGTGAGCGCCCACTCGGCGTTGTACAGGCGCTCGGTGATCCAGTGTTTCACGCCGCCCGTGAGGGCTTCGTCCTGCAGCAGCATCAGGTGCACATCCAGCAACGCGGTCAGCTCGTGCGGCGCGTCGGCGGGCATGTCGGTCTGCAGGCGCTGCAGCTCCTCGACCACGGCGTTGCGGCCCTGGCGCACCCGCTCGATCTCGCCCTCGACCTGGGAGGGCTCGACAAAGTAGTGCGCCACATCCACCCGGCTGGACGCCACCAGCACGGCCCGGCCAATGGCAATGCCGCGTGCAACTGCGAGGCCGTGGACGGAGAAGGTCATGGTGGTGCGATCAATGGTTCGACGGGGTCAGGACACGGGCGAGGTGGGCAGGCTTATTCACCCTCGCCAAATTTGTCGGCAATGAGTGCCAACAGGGCGTCCATGGCCTCCTGTTCGCGGTCGCCGTTGGTTTCCAGCTCCACTTCAGAGCCCAGCCCAGCGGCCAGCATCATCACGCCCATGATGCTCTTGGCGTTGATGCGGCGCTCCCCCTTGCTCATGAAAACGTCACACGGAAAGCTGCCGGCCAGCTTGGTGAGCTTGGCCGATGCGCGGGCGTGCAGGCCCAGTTTATTGCTGATGGTCGTACGGGTCTTGATCATGTCGGTTACGGCGGTTCTGGTTCTGCGGCGCGGAAATGGCCACCTGCATCACCCCTTGGGTACCACCCACCACGGCGCGGGTCACCACGGAATCGAGCGGCTCGGCCCGGTAGCTCACGGCGCGCAGCAGCATGGGCAGATTGACACCCGTCACCAGGCGCGAACGCACGCCGTCTACCAGGCGCTGCGCCACATTGCAGGGCGTGGCGCCGAACACATCGGTCAGCACCAGGGTGGTGTCGGTGCCCAGCTGGTCCAGCATGATGCGCGCCTGGGCCAGCGATTCTTCGGGGGGCTGGTTGGGCTGCACGTCGAGCGCAGCCACGCTGCTGCCGCAGTCGGCAAACACGTGCAGCGCACATTCGCGCAGCGCATGGGCCAGTGGGGCGTGGGCAATGATGAGGATGCTGGTGGGGCTCATGGTCACGACTTACGCCACGCGGGGACCAACGAAGGGCAGGTCACGAAGAGGCCGCCGGTGGTTGCATCGATGGTTGCGCAAGTGTTCATGGTGTGGGGGTTGTCAGCACATTATCGCGCCGCCCCCGAAGCAGGAACCATGCGTAGGCGCTGGCGTTGCATGCCAGGTACACCGCCATGGCCGCCTGGAACGCCGGCACGGTGGCCAGCCCCGCGGCTGCAAAGGCGTCCACCGCCAGCCCGATGCCCCACTGCACCACAAACACGCCCACAAAAATCACGAGGTTGTAGGCCGACAGCGCCCGCCCTGCCAGCGCCTGCGGAAACGCCATGGCCACGGCGGGCTGCGACAGCGACACGAAGGTGCACGACACGCAGAACAACGCCCAGGCGCCGCCCCCGGCCTGGGGCCCCGCCAGGATGATGCCCAGCAGCACCACCGAGCACAGCGGAAGGCCCATGGCCATCAGCCGGTCGGCACCAAACCCCTTGCGCAGCAGCCAGGGGTTGACCATGCCCCAGGTCCAGAAGGTGCACAACATGGACACGTTGATCCAGAACAGGCCCGTCGCCGACTCCAGGGCGGTGTAGCCCGCCACGCGCTGCATCCACGGCCCGGCCCACAAAGTCTGCATGGCCACCATGCCGCCGTAGCAGAAGAACCCCAGCGGCGCGAGGCGCCGGAAATAAGGGTGCCGCCACACCACGCCATAGCCCTGGGGCACGGCCTCTGCGGCGCCGGAATCGGCCTTCGCCTGCCCCGCCAAACCCCAGCCTGGCACCCACAGGGCAATCACCACCATCGACAACGCGATCAATACCGCCAGCCCCCAGAACAGCGGGCGCCAGCCCACCAGCGGCAAGGCCCATTGCACCGGCAGCGTGGAGGCCACCATGCCCAGCGAGCCCGTCATCAACATCCACGAGTTCGCCCGCATCTGCGCCACCGGCTCCAGCCACCGGCGGTAGCCAGTGAGCGGTGCCATCAGGCAGGCGCTGACGCCCGCGCCGCACAACACCCGACCGGCGAGCAGCCCCGAAAACCCCGTAGCCGCCGAAAACACCAGGCTGCCCACCACGGCCACGCCCAGGAAGCCCAGTGCGACCTTCTTGGGGCCATGCCGGTCCAGCCAGGTCCCCAACGGCAGCTGCGTGGCCGAGAAGCCCAGAAAGTACCCGCCCGCCAGCAGCCCCAGGTCCCGCGCCTGCAGCGAGAACTCCTGGGCCAGCGTGGGCGCCAGGGTGGCCGTGACAGCACGCACGAGCGCCGACAGAAAGTAGGCGAAGGCAAACGCCAGAAAGACGATGACGGCCGCCCGCCGTGGCAACACGCCGCCGCTGCTCATCGTCATGGCAGCGCCAGGCCAGCGAAGAACTGGTCGGCCACCTCCGGCCGGGGCTTGGCGGTGTAGACGACGGCGTGGTACAGCCGCACCTGCGGCCCTGCCGCGCGTGCAAACCACACGGCCTGCGCGACCACCGCGCTGCCATCGGGACGCTGCCCCTGTGCCACGGTGCGCACCGACTGCGGCAGGGGCAAGGTGCCGCGCGGCGCGTAGGGTACGTCTTTGACGCCCGCTTCGGCCCCTGCCCCCAGGCGCGCCAGCATGGCAGCCCGCCAGTGGGTGAGCGCTGCGCCCACCTGGGCAGGGTCGGCCAACGCGGCATGGGACACAGCAAAGGTGGCGCCATCGGCATCACAGCCCACCATGGACAGTTCCACCGGTGCACCTGCCAGCTCCACGGTGCGGGTGGCCTGGTCGGGCTTGCACGGCAGGGTGATGGTCAGGTCCGCTTCGGGCAGCGGCACGGTGCGCCAATTCAGTGCGGGGCTGCAGCCCGCAATCAGCAGGGCAGCGGCCCCGGTCAATGTCCATTTCATCGGGGCATTATCGGCAGAGTCCCCGATGTCGGCCCTGCCCTGCGTTCTGCGGCGAACTTTTGCGGGAAAGTGGAGTCCAGCCCTGGTGTGGCGGGCGCCGCTCGCGCGGCGAGCGGGCCACTCCGGCACAATGTGGGGTGGGGCACCGGCCCCGTGTTTCTTTTGGGATGGGTGGTGAAGTCATGGCGATCAAGCATTGGGCAGCAGGTGTGGCGGTGGCAGCGTTTGCCGCTGTGGGCGCCTATGTGTACCTGGACACAGGCCGCGCCGAAGCGCCTGCATCGACCTTCGTGCTGCTGGACGGCTCCAGCAAATCCACCGCCGACCTGAAAGGCAAGGTCACCCTGGTCAACTTCTGGGCCACGAGCTGCACCACCTGCGTGGCCGAAATGCCCGAGATCATCGCGACCTACAACAAATACAACAGCAAGGGTTTTGACACCCTGGCCGTGGCCATGAGCTACGACCCGCCCAGCTACGTGGTGAACTTTGCCGAGACACGCAAGCTGCCCTTCCAGGTGGCCATCGACAACACCGGCAACGTGGCCAAGGCCTGGGGCGATGTGCGCCTGACGCCCTCCACCTTCATCGTGAACAAGCGGGGCGAGATCGTGAAGACCTATGTGGGCGCCCCCAATTTCCCGGAGCTGCACCAGTTGATCGAGAAGCTGCTGGCAGAAACCTGAGCAGCAGGGCGGACACAACGCCCCCGCATGCACCACAGCCCGTTCAGGGCATCAAAAAGGCCAATTTCGAAAGAAATTGGACTTTTGCGCTAGTGGATCATGCCTTGATTGCTATGCAAAACATAGCAACATGATCCTCCAGTGATCGCGTCACTTCGCTCGGAAGTTGTCGTGGCAGGCCTTGCAAGTGCCTGCAGTGGCACCAAAGGCGGTTTTCAGGTTGTCCAGGTTGCCTGTCTTGGCCGCAGCGGCGAGTTTCACGGTCTCGGCTTCCAGCTTCTCGGCATGGTCCTTGAACTTGGCCTGCTCGGTCCAGATTTCTGGCAGTGCCTTGGTGGGCGCGCCCTTGTCGGTGCCGGGACCAAAGCCTGCCCATGGCAGCTTGGCCATCTGGGCCACGATGTCGGCATTCTCCTGCGCCACCTTGGCATCGAACGGCGCGCGGCCGTTGGCCATGGCGCCGAGGCGGCCGAAGTGCTGGCCCATCACAAACAGCGCACTCTGGCGGTATTTGATGGCATCTTCGGCTTTGGCAAATTGGGCGGAGGCGGGGGCGGACAGGGTCAGAGCCGCAGCCGCCAGGGTCAACGCAGCAAGTGCTTTCATCGGAACTTCCTTTTTCGTGGGTGGAACAGAATGGTGCCTTCCAAGCCTGCGCAGTATGCCGGTTTGGGCGCGTTTGTGCTGTGGCTGGGAGGTTACAGGTCCGGCCGCCCTGCCGCACAATGCCGCATGCTTCCTCATCCATCCCTCACTTCGGCGCACCGCCTTTGACCACCATGACGCAGCACACCGTACGCATCTGGGACCTTCCAACCCGCATTTTTCATTGGGCCCTGGCGGTCTGCATCGTGGCGCTGGTCATCACCGCCAATGTGGGAGGCAATGCCATGGTCTGGCATTTCCGCCTGGGCTACACGGTGCTGGCGCTGCTGGTGTTCCGGCTGGTCTGGGGATTGGTGGGCGGCCGCTGGTCGCGCTTTTCGGCGTTCCTGTACTCGCCAGCGCGGCTGCTGCGGTACCTGCGTGGCACGCCACACCCGGAGGACGGCATCGGACACAGCCCGCTGGGCGCGTTGTCGGTGTTCGTGCTGCTGGCCGTGCTGGCAGCCCAGGTGGGCACGGGTTTGCTGAGCGACGACGAGATCGCCTTTGCCGGACCGTTGACCCAATATGTCTCGAACGCCGTCGTGGGGCTGGCCACGAACTACCACAAGGACATCGGGCAGTTCCTGGTGCTGGGGCTGGTGGCGCTGCACGTGCTGGCCATCATCTTTTATGTGCGCGTGCGCAAGCAGCAGCTCATTCGCCCCATGCTGGACGGCGACAAGACGCTGCCCGAGGCGGCGGCGCCTTCGCGGGATGATGCCCTGAGCCGTATCGTCGCCTTGGTGGTGCTGGCACTGAGCGCTGGCGTGGCCTGGTGGGTGTCGTCCCTGGCGGCACTGGCGTTCTGAACGAAGTCGCTACACTGGCGGCTCCTTCGTTTGCACGCCTTGCGCTTTGGACAAGCCCTCCATCTCCCTGAGAACCCCCTCTTCGCCCGCCGAGTGGGATGCGGTCAGAGACATCTTTCGCGAGTACGCCAGCACGCTGGGCGTTGATTTGTGCTTTCAGGACTTTGCGTCCGAACTGGCGCAGCTGCCGGGCGACTACGCCGAACCTCGTGGCGCCCTGCTGGTCGCCGAAGTGGAAGGCGCCTTGGCAGGCTGTTGCGCCCTGCGCCCGCTGGATAACGCCGACTACCCCAACGCCAGCGAAATGAAGCGGCTGTATGTGCGCAAGGCGTTTCGCGGCTTTGGCCTGGGTCGCGAGCTGGCCGAAGCCATGCTGGACCGGGCGCGGCAAGCAGGTTACGCGTGTGTTTTGCTCGACACCCTGGACGATATGGAGTCGGCCCGCGCGCTATACACCGACCTGGGCTTCGAAGAAATCCCGCCCTACTACCACAACCCCATACCCGGGGCACATTACCTCAAGGTCGATATTTTTTGACCATTTGAGGCGCAAGCGCATGGTGCACATGCGCTTGCAGCTATTGATTCAATAGCAATCAGCGGGGTCTCACACCGCCTTGGCCTGGGCCAGCAGGGTGTCAGCGTCGCTCACTTCAAACTTGCCCGGTGCTTCGACGTTGAGCGTGACCACCTTGCCATCGCGCACGAGCATCGAATAGCGGTTGCTGCGCAGGCCCATGCCCTTGGAGGTCAGGTCCAGGGTGAGGCCCGTGGCTTGCGCGAAGGCGGCGCTGCCGTCGCCCAGCATGCGCACCTTGCCGTCGGTCTTCTGGTCGCGCGCCCAGGCGCCCATCACGAACGCGTCGTTCACGCTCACGCACCAGATTTCATCCACGCCGGCCGCCTTGAACTCGGCGGCCTTCTCCACATAGCCAGGAACATGCTTGGCCGAGCAGGTGGGTGTGAAGGCACCGGGCAATGCAAACAGGGCAATCGTCTTGCCCGCCGTCGCCTTGTCCACCGCCACGGGATTCGGGCCGATGCTGCAGCCTTCGCCCTCGACTTCGGAATATTCCATCAGCGTGGCTGCGGGCAGGGTGTCACCGACTTTGATCATTGTTTTCTCCTAGGGATGTTGGGATGGGGTGTTGGAACCCGAGAACGCAGTGCCATGCAAAACTCCTCCTGGGCACGGTGTGAACCGTTCGCATCAAAAAGGATGCCCACAAAGCAAAACGACCCACATTGTGGGTCGTTTTGAAGGGCCTTGCTGCCCAGGGGCTTGCGCCCCCGGAGCGGGCATGGACAGCTGGTTACAGCAAGCCGGCCTTTTGCACCAAGCGGGTCGCCACCCAGTTCTTGGTCTTGGAGAGCGGACGGCTCTCGGTGATTTCGATCACGTCGCCCAGCTTGTACTCGCCATTTTCATCATGGGCGTGGTACTTGCTCGACTTCGCAACGATCTTGCCGTAGAGCTCGTGCTTCACACGGCGCTCGACCAGCACGGTCACAGTCTTTTGACGCTTGTCGCTGACCACCTTGCCAATCAAGGTGCGCTTGAGGGATTTTTTAGGTTCCGTCATATGGGCTCCTTACTTGGCGGCTTGCTTTTCAGCAAGAATGGTCTTGGCACGTGCGATATCACGGCGGGTGGTGCGCAGCGTGTTGGTGTTACCCAGTTGCTGCGTAGCCTTTTGCATGCGCAGGCCGAAATGGGCCTTTTGCAGTGCCTTGATTTCGGCTTCGATGCCGGCAACGTCTTTTTGGCGCAGTTCAGTAGCTTTGGTCATTTTCATGGTCTCCTGAATTACGCGCCAAGGTGACGGCTGACGAACGTGGTGCGCAGCGGCAGCTTGGCAGCAGCCAGGCGGAAGGCTTCGCGGGCCAGTTCTTCGGGCACGCCGACGATCTCGAACACGATCTTGCCGGGCTGGATTTCGGCCACGTAGTACTCGGGGTTGCCCTTACCGTTACCCATACGCACTTCTGCGGGCTTGGTAGAGATTGGCTTGTCCGGGAACACGCGGATCCAGATACGGCCGCCACGCTTGACGTGACGGGAAATCGCACGGCGTGCAGCTTCGATCTGGCGGGCCGTCAGACGGCCACGATCGGTACACTTCAGACCGAAATCACCGAACGCAACGGAGGCACCCCGTGTTGCGACGCCAGTGTTACGGCCCTTTTGCTCCTTGCGGTATTTACGGCGAGCAGGTTGCAGCATCTTTATTCTCCTTTACCGTCCGCTGCTGTAGCGGGCGCGGCGACTTTGCGTACGCGCTTAACGGCGGTGTTATCAGCGCCACCAGCTTCCGCTGGCTTGTCGCTGCCGTCGGCCGGAGCGGCGTTGCCACCGACAGGACGACGTGGGCCACGGCCTGCGCCTGGACGGTCGCCACCTGGGCGGCCATCACGGCGTGGGCCGCGTGGGCGGCGCTCTTCGTCTGGACGAGGCGTTTCCACGGCGGGCAGGTCATTGCGGCCCAGCGTGTCACCCTTGTAGACCCAGACCTTGACGCCGATCACACCGTAGGTGGTCTTGGCTTCAGAGGTACCGTAGTCGATGTCCGCACGCAGCGTGTGAAGTGGCACGCGGCCTTCACGGTACCACTCGCAGCGAGCGATTTCGATACCGTTCAGACGACCGGACGACATGATCTTGATGCCCTGGGCACCCAGACGCATGGCGTTCTGCATGGCGCGCTTCATGGCGCGGCGGAACATGATGCGCTTTTCGAGCTGTTGCGTGATGCTATCGGCGATCAGCTTGGCATCGATTTCAGGCTTGCGCACTTCTTCGATGTTCACTGCGACGGGCACGCCCAGACGCGACGCGAGTTCCTTCTTCAGGTTCTCGATGTCTTCGCCCTTCTTGCCGATCACCACACCAGGACGTGCCGAGTAAATGGTGATACGGGCGTTCTTGGCAGGACGCTCGATCAGGATGCGCGACACAGCCGCGTTCTTGAGCTTGGCCTTCAGGTACTCGCGCACCTTGATGTCTTCGGCCAGCATGCCCGCGAAATCGCGGTTGCTGGCGTACCAACGGCTGGACCAGTTGCGGCTGACCGCAAGGCGGAAGCCGGTAGGATGGATTTTCTGTCCCATAGTCTTCCCGAGCCTTTAGTTGCCAACCGTCACGTACACATGGCACGTGGGCTTGCTGATGCGGTTGCCGCGGCCTTTGGCGCGCGCGGTGAAGCGCTTGAGCGTGGTGCCTTGTTCGACGTAGATGGTCTTGACCTTCAGTTCGTCGATGTCAGCGCCATCGTTGTGTTCGGCGTTGGCGATGGCCGACTCCAGAACCTTCTTGACGATTCCCGCAGCTTTTTTCTGCGTGAAGTTCAGGATGTTCAGAGCCTGGTCCACTTTCTTGCCGCGGATCAGGTCGGCGACCAGACGGCCCTTGTCGACCGACAGACGGACGCCCCGGAGGACTGCACGTGTTTCAGACATGGTCGTTCCTTACTTCTTCGCTTTTTTGTCAGCGGGGTGACCCTTGAAGGTGCGCGTCAGGGCGAATTCGCCCAGCTTGTGGCCCACCATCTGGTCGGTGACATAGACCGGCACGTGTTGCTTGCCGTTGTGCACGGCGATGGTCAGACCGATGAACTCGGGCAGAACCATGGAGCGACGCGACCAGGTCTTGACTGGTTTCTTGTCCTTGGTGGCAACGGCCTTTTCGACCTTGGCCAGCAAGTGATGGTCAACAAATGGACCCTTTTTGAGAGAGCGAGTCATCTGTTACCCCTTACTTCTTGCGACGCGACACGATCATGATCTGTGTGCGCTTGTTGTTACGGGTGCGATAACCCTTGGTCAGATTGCCCCAAGGATCGACTGCATGGCGGCCTTCGCCGGTGCGGCCTTCGCCACCACCGTGAGGGTGATCCACAGGGTTCATGGCCACGCCGCGAACCGTAGGACGAATACCCATCCAGCGCTTCACACCGGCCTTGCCCAGTTGGCGCAGGCTGTGCTCTTCGTTGGCCACTTCACCAATGGTGGCGCGGCATTCGATGTGGATCTTGCGCACTTCGCCGGAGCGCATACGCACTTGAGCGTAAACGCCTTCGCGGGCCAGCAGCGTTGCCGAAGCACCTGCCGAACGGGCGATCTGAGCACCGGCACCGGGCTTGAGCTCGATGCAGTGGATGGTCGAACCCACGGGGATGTTGCGGATAGGCAGCGTGTTGCCAGCGCGGATCGGTGCTTCTGAACCGGACAGCAGGGTTGCGCCCACTTCCAGGTTGCGGGGAGCGATGATGTAGCGACGTTCGCCGTCGGCATAGCACACCAGAGCGATGTGGGCCGTACGGTTGGGGTCGTACTCAATGCGCTCAACCTTGGCGGGAATGCCGTCCTTGTTGCGCTTGAAGTCCACCACACGGTAGTGGTGCTTGTGACCACCGCCCTTGTGGCGGGTGGTGATGTGACCGTTGTTGTTACGACCGGCCTTCTGGAATTGTGGCTCCAGCAGGGGGGCGTACGCTTCACCCTTGTACAGGTGGTCACGCGTGACCTTCACCACGGCACGTTGGCCGGGCGAGGTAGGTTTCATCTTAACGACAGCCATGATTACGCGGCCTCCCCGGAGAGGTTCAGCTCTTGACCTGGCTGCAGCGTGACGTATGCCTTGCGAACGTTGTCGCGGCGGCCCACGGTCTTGCCGAAACGCTTGGTCTTGCCTTTGGTGTTCACCACAGAAACGCCCTTGACTTCCACCTTGAACATCAATTCCACAGCGGCCTTGATTTCGGGCTTGGTAGCGTTCTGCAGCACCTTGAACGTCACTGCATTGGACTTCTCGGCAACCATGGTGGCCTTTTCGGACACGATGGGAGCGACCAGCACTTGCATCAGACGACCTTCGTCAAACTTGAGTGTGCTCATGCGAACATCTCCTTGAGTTTGTCGATTGCACCCTTGGTGACGAGCACTTTCTTGAAACGCACCAGCGACACGGGATCGGCGTAACGGGGCTCAACGACGAGCACGTTCACCAGATTGCGCGAGGCCAGGTACAGGTTTTCGTCCACTTCGTCGGCAATCACCATCACCGATTGCAGGTTCATCGCCTTGAACTTGTCAGCCAGGACCTTGGTCTTGGGGGAATCAAGCTTCAGCGAATCGACCACAGCCAGACGGCCTTCGCGGGCCAGCTGCGACAAGATGGCAGACATACCGGCGCGGTACATCTTCTTGTTGATCTTCTGCGTGAAATTTTCGTCAGGCATGTTCGGGAAAATCCGACCACCCCCACGCCACAGAGGCGAGGAAGTCATACCTGCACGTGCGTTACCCGTACCCTTTTGCTTGAAAGGCTTCTTGGTCGAGTGACGGACTTGCTCGCGGTCCTTCTGGGCGCGAGTGCCTTGGCGGGCGTTGGCCTGATAGGCCACCACGATCTGGTGCACCAGATCTTCGTTGTATTCACGACCGAACACGGTTTCAGGAACATCCAGCTTGGATGCGCCTTGGCCTTGGTCATTCAGGAGTTCGAGCTGCATTAGTTCGCTCCTTTGGAGGCTTTGGCCTTGATCGCTGGACGCACCGTCACGAACCCACCCTTGGAGCCCGGAATAGCGCCCTTGATCAAGAGCAGTTGACGCGCTTCATCGATGCGGATGACATCGAGGTTTTGCGTGGTCTTGGTGACATCGCCAAGGTGGCCCGTCATGCGCTTGCCGGGGAACACGCGACCTGGGTCTTGTGCCATACCGATCGAGCCAGGCACGTTGTGCGAACGGCTGTTACCGTGCGACGCCCGCTGCGAGCTCATGTTGTGACGCTTGATGGTACCGGCGTAGCCCTTACCGATGGACGTGCCTTGCACGTCGACCTTTTGGCCCACGGCAAACACATCGGTGGCAGGAACCGTAGCACCCGCGGCGTACTTGCCAGCGGTTTCTGCGGTCACGCGGAATTCCTGGATGATTTCACCGGCTTCCACACCTGCCTTGGCAAGGTGGCCGGCTTCTGGCTTGGTCACGCGCGATGCTTTGCGCGAACCGAACGTGACCTGCAGGGCCACGTAGCCATCGTTCTCTTGGGTTTTGACCTGGGTAACGCGGTTGTTGGACACATCCACCACCGTGACAGGCACTGCGTCCCCATCATCGGTGAACAGACGCATCATGCCCACTTTGCGACCCAGCAACCCGAGGGAGTTGCTCAGACTCATTGGTTTTCTCCAAAACTCTCACCGCCGCAACTTCAATTGGCTACGGCGTTTCCGCAAACTCTCGCTTGCGTGCATGAAAGAAGGTTAATAAAACTCCGCTGATGCACACCATTTAACAGGCGCAAATCGAGCGAAGCCCTAAAGTATAACGCGAACTGCTTTTTCAAGCAAGTTCGCGTTATTTCAGTCACTGCAGGACGGGCGAACCCGTCCCACAGCAGCTACTGCTACATCACTGCAGCTTGATTTCGACGTCCACGCCAGCTGGCAGGTCGAGCTTCATCAGGGCGTCCACGGTCTTGTCCGTAGGGTCCACGATGTCCATCAGACGCTGGTGCGTGCGGATTTCGAGCTGGTCGCGGCTGGTCTTGTTGACGTGCGGCGAGCGCAGGATGTCGAAACGCTTCATGCGCGTCGGCAGGGGCACGGGACCCTTGACGATGGCGCCGGTGCGCTTGGCGGTGTCGACGATCTCGGCAGCGGACTGATCGATTAGCTTGTAGTCAAACGCCTTCAGGCGGATGCGGATTTTTTGCTTGGACATGGCAAGTTCCTTTTCTGCTTATGA
>NZ_JAOBSQ010000039.1:0-15942 GCF_025246485.1 Acidovorax sp. K2F | reverse complement strand
GCTCATGCAAAACGTCAGCCATCCGCTCCAGCGCCACAGATGCCAGAGCTACGGTTTCGCGTGCATTTGGAGCATTGGTGAGACCCACTAGGTCAAGCGCATCTAGATGGAGGTGCCAAAGGCTCATGGGTACATACTTTGCAGCCCGCTCAGCTAAGACCCATTCTGGGGACTTGCTTTTCGTCGGGCTCATGAGTGCGGGCACGAAACCGCCCGCGAGCATCTCTGAATAAAAATCCGCTCCAGATCGGTTTACCAAGGAGTGGCGCTCAAGTTCTGTTGTGCATCGGTCCAGATGAGCTGTCGCGTCTCTTCTCGAGCGAGGCGCTCGGGGAGAGAACCAACTTTTCCAGGTTCTGGCGTCGAGAAACCGGGGACCGGATTGAGGCCCCATTGCTTCCATCACCAGCTCGGTTTGGGGATCCCCCGGGACGTTTGCGTTCCCCAACAGCATGGCCTTGAAATGACTTGCGCCGACTCGAGCCCGAACTCTCGGCAATGAATCGAGATAGCTGGAGGTCCGATTCATAAATGGGAAAGATGTGGCTTGGGGCGATAAAGAGCAGAGCATTGACCCAGCATTCACGCAAAGTCAAGAAGCAATTCGGGGTGACGGAAGTCGGCTGCAATTGCGCATCGACTGCAAGAGGCGAAGCGGATAACGTCTAGCCTAGATTTTTCATTGTCTATTGCGTGTTCGGCACTGAGCTTTTACCTTCGACCATGAGTGTTGCGTATGTCGCACCGCGAAGCTTTGGGTCGTTTCTTGCCGAGCTTCGGCGTCAGCGGGGCTTCAGCCAAAAGACGCTGGCGCGTCGTGCAGGAATTGCTGCATCCACACTCAGTGAAATCGAGAATCGACGCCGCATTCCACCGCCACAGAGGGCGGTTATTGCACTAGGCCTAGCGCTCAAGGCAACGCCTGAGGAGCAAAAAAGACTGATTAGCCTTGCCGACGAAGCACGCGCGGGCATTGGCCTGCGCGTCGGTCCAAAGATTCCGCCGCATGTAGCGCAGTTGCTGCGTGATTTGGCTGTTCTTGGCAACCGGCTATCCCCCGCCGAAGCTCGGCTTCTGCATCTCCGCGCGAAGGAGCTTTCCATGAAATAAGAAACGGCGAAGCCCCTTTCGAAGCCCCGCCGCCCAGGTTGCTCAGACAGTACTGTCTTCGCGAGTCGCGTTGCAAGACTATCAGATCTGAAAGCCAGGGGGAAGCTATTCGTCTCTAGCAATCGAAACCCCTATTCAGATCATGAACTTCCGGAAGTTTGCGCGTTCTCGTGTTCTTAAGTCGGCTCAGCAATTGCCTGATTTGAGAGGCCGCAATCCAGGTAAAGCTACCTGCTCATACTCCTGCTTGAAACATGCGCTCGCTTGCCTATCAGGACCGGTTGCGACAAATAGTTTGAGCACCTCTGGCCATCTCAGCTTGCGTTGATATGGCGACCGTGATGACAGAGGTCCGCTTGGCGCAGCTACGTCGCGACCAGTGTGGGATGGGGCGTGACGAAGGCTACAAGTCCTGGATTCGCGTTCGACGCAAACTGAGTTCGCCCGTCTCAAACCAGCACGCAATGATCAACCCGCTGTATCTGCGGTCGCTTCAATTGTTATCTGGGCTCGAGTTTTCGGCTGCGAATGTCGCCTTGTGGTTAGGGGCGAATGAGGTGCGTGAGCAGCATCCGCTTTGGCCAACAGAGCACATGCACCCAGGTACGGGCAGACACCCCGATCTGGATCGTAAATACAGTTCAGCGCCTGGTCTGCTAGACATTGCGAAGCAAGCTGGCATCAAGCACGGCGTGTATCCCGGAACCCGCATCCCGTTCGTGGCAACGATCGATTTCACCATTGCCACGGGTGATTGGCATGCGTCACGGTTGATCCATTGGAGCTGCAAACCTAGAAGCCTCTTGGATAGTGCTCCAAATCGCGCACGCATGTTGGAGCGCATTGAGCTTGAGCGACTGTATAGCCATGCCGTAGACGCTCTTCACGTTGTGGTTGACGGTACGAAATTTAGCCACACGCTGATCGGGTTTTTAGATGCCCATCGCCCGCCCAGGTCTGAATTGCGTGACCCCTTCTACCGCGACCGGCTACCTGAATTTTGCGGCCTCTACATGTCTGTCGTTGACGAGCCAATTGAGCGAGCGAGGCAATTCGTCGCCGAAAAGATGAAGCTGTCCAACTTGCATGCCCAAACCTTGTTCAGAACTGCTACTTGGATGGGGCTCTTAGACGCTGATTTCAGCACTCCCATTGTGATGACCCGCCCATTGCGTCTCGATGGCACCCGATTTAAGCAACGTTTGAGGGCCGAGCTTCTGGGAGAGACAAATGCGTGAATCACTGAAGGGAAAAGTCATTCGAATCCACGACGACAACGGTTACACCGATCTTGGGCGGATCATCTATGAATTTGTCGATAACGACGACGTTTTGTTTATCGAGTTTCCTGCGTTGTCTGTGAAAGGAGCGCAGGAGGGTGATCCAGCTAACGCCTCAGAGGCCAAAGAGAAAAGGAAACGTAAGCCTTGCTACCTAAGGATGCCAAGGCGTATTGCACGAGGGATGATTCCCCTCATCGGGGGTGGTCGAAGTGTCTCGCTTGTTGATTTCACTGTGCCGACTGAATGGCTATTGACTGACGACCAGCTGAAACAAGAGGCCACGTCGATAGAGAAAAATCGCCGGAATCTACTCGAGTGGCTCAGCCACAGAGAGCAACAGAAGGAGATCATTGCTCCCATTGTTGGTGATTTTGGTGAGTATGAGCTTTTGGAGCTGGGACTTTTGCAGGAGCAAGTTCAAGCAAGATCGAAAGCGTTGAACTACCCAACTACAAAAAAAGTGCGGCAAGCAATGTTGCGCTTCCTATTAGGGTGTGGCCACCCAAACGCGTTACTTCCCAATTGGGGGGAGATCGGAGGAAAAGGAACAGAGAAGTTCACGGTTAAAAAAACGGGCCGTCCTAGTGGAAGGTGTCGCGTTCCTGACGCTCTTCCTGAACATATTTCAGACGAAGAAGACCGAAGAAAACTGAGAGACGGCTATCGAAAATACAAGCGAAAGCGAGTGTCTGTTCATGTCGCATACCTGCGGACTATGGAAGAGCATTGGCCCGGAAATGAATCTATTACCCATCGATCACAGCGACAGTATTTCCTGCTCCCTGCCAATCAGCGCCCAACGGAGGCAGCATTCATATGGGCAGCGCGGTCACTATGTTCCGCCTCGCGGATCAATATGGGCGAACGTGTGCACAGAGCTGTCAAACGCGCTCTCAAGGGTTTGCGTTCGGACGGCATTGTTGCGGTGGGGCAGCTTGGTTTGATCGACAGCACCAGTGAAGACCAAACGCTAGTTTCAGCGGTCAACCTTCTCAAGGTCCTTCCGTCAACTTACAGAACCGTGGTCATTGACGTTCGTACGGAATACATCCTGGGCCTCTACTGCGGATTCGAGCGTCCTAGCACGTTGACATCGCTGCTAGCAATTCTCCATTGTGCAACTGACAAAGTGGCCTTCTGCGCAAAGCACGGCGTCTCCATAAGCGAGGGAGACTGGCACTCTCGACTGCCAAGAAGAATCAGAGCTGACAACGGTGAGATCAAGAGCGAAAAGGGTATCAGCACGATGTCCGCGACAGAGGTCGGCTTGGAGTTTGTGCGCTCGTACGCGGGGGACATGAAAAGCTTGGTCGAGGCCACCCACTTGATGATGCATCGCTATGCAGACCATCACGCTGCGGGATCTACCCAAGGTCAGCCAAAAGAGCGAGGGGAGTCCAGTCGCGAAGAAGATGCATGCCGTACCTTTGAGCAAAACATGAAGTTTGTCATTGAGACGGTGCTCTATATCAACAATGAACAGGCGGTTCCGCATCTACTCACTGTCGAAATGCGGGCGGAGGGAGTGAAGCCTACACGTCGTGCGATCTATGAGTGGTGTGTTGAAAAAGGATATGTGACCAGTGAGCCCACAGATCTGGATACGCTCCATGCCCATTGTCTGCCTAAGCTCAAGGCAGTGATTCATCGCGATGGGATTCACGTGTTTGACCCCCGGGACGATCGAAGGCTCATTCCGGGCCTGGTCTTCGTCAGCAATTGGTTAGCTGAATCGGGGCTATGCGAGCGCGCAACCCGTGGTCGTATTCCGTGTGAATTGCAGCTCGATCCTCAGGATATTTCGACAGCCTATGTGGTGCGCCAAGGTCTGCATCAGCTCAGCCTAAAGACAGCGGATCCTCTGGTTAAGGAACTGACGTTGCTCGAGTATTTGCTGATGACTGATGACGACAAGCATGTGGTGGACGCTATGCGGTCAGATCAGGAATCGCGCGACGCTTTTTTTCATTCGAGCAACCAAGATGCAAACAAGGCAGCAAAAGCCGCTAAAGCTCAAGCATTGGCTGATGCAGGCAAGGCCAAGCCGTCTCGTAGTTCCGGCTATGAAAAACGGAAAAACTTGGACGATGAACTGTCCCGGCAGCATCTGAAATCGCTCGGTTTGGGGGACTTCGGCGAGCAAGCGCAATCGATCTCTCCTGATCAATCGACCGACTACGACTTAGCGCACGTCCCAGCTCTTCGGCAATCAGGCCCGACGGCGCTACCCGGACTTGCTCGGGGCAATGATGAACAACCGACGGACTGGAGAGCGCACTCATCTCCTGGTCGGGAAAGCGCTCAAAGCATCACGGGTGATTTGATGGCTCAAATCAGAAAAGCTAGAAGAGGGTGACGTGGGAAGTTCGAATCAACTTTTCCTGACTGACCAGGGAAACCCGCTTCTGGCGCCGCTGCTCCCAGAGCGCAGTTTTATGCAATGGGCAGAAGATCTGTACTTTGACCCGATGCCAAATACGTCGGCCGCAGGCACGCAAATCTCTGAGAGTCATCTTCATCTTGTGGAGCAGATGTTCATTCCCGGCCAACGGTCGGTTGTGCTCGCGATGAGTCTCGCATCAATGATGATTTCTGGTTTACGACGCCGAGATCCTCGGCTTCCCACTAATCGGCACTATCTATACAAGCTTGCAACCTTTTCGGACAACGTAAATAAGCAGAACCTAAAAGACATTCCTTGGTTGGGTGAGGGTGCGTCAGGCGCAATTCTGCAAGGGCCTACCGGGAGTTCAAAAAGCCACTCATGCGATGCATTTCTACGGCTAATTCCCCAGTATGTAGATCATTCCGTCAACGATGAGTGTGGGTGGATTGAGCTTCGGCAACTGGTCTATCTGCGCGTACATATGCCTGCCGATCTTAGTCGCAAGGGGTTGCTTCTTAACGTTATTTGGAAAGTCGACGAAGCACTGGATACGAAATATGGCAATGAGATCAGTAACCGCTTGACGCAAGAGCAACTATTGGTGGAGGTGCTAAAGATTTTAGCTGTTCATCGGTGCGGGCTGTTGATTATCGAGGAAGTGCAGGAGCGGAATGTTTCTTCTCAAACCCTGGGTAATGAATTTTCCACGGTCTTTTTGAAAATTATGAATTCAGGAGTGCCCCTGGTTCTGGTGGGGAATCCGATCTCTTTTGATCGAATCATGGCGTTCTCACAAGATCGACGGAGGCTTACCGCCGGTGGTCAGTTTGATTTCGCCCCGGCGTTTGATCACAAGGATGAAGAATGGGAGCTTGATTTGGTTCCTGGAATTTGGGCGTGGGGAATTTTTCCAGAAGAGGATGAGCATATTGCTAATCTCCCCCAATATCTCTTCGATCGGACAGGAGGAATCCCCGGAGTACTGAGCTTGTATCGGCGGGAATGTCTGATAGAAGCCTTTCGTAGCGGTGCTTCAAGAGTGATGCGCGATCATGTAGAGGCGGCTTTTTGGTCACCCTCTATGGTCGGAATGCACTCACTTATTGATGCCTATCGAAATAAGGATCTCCAAGCTCTTGCAAAAGAATTTACTGATCAGCCAGTATCTTATCTGCGCGACAAATGGGAGCGAGAGCGGAGAAAAAGAGCAAATGGTAGTTGAATCCAATGACAACCAACTTCAAGGGGGACACGGCCTTCAGTTCGTTCCCTCCTGGATGGAGGATGAGTCTCTCTACTCATGGTGCTGTCGTTGGCACAGTCATACATTGAATCGCACGCGAACTACCGGGCTGGCATTATTTGGAGTTTCGAGTGCCGCAAAAGTTTGGTATGCACCAAACCCCTTTGAATGGTTTGACCGCGTGACCATGGGGCTGCTGGGTTCGCCTCACTCAATTCTGAAAAATAGAACGGTGGCGGGTTCTTATCTCGCACTTGCTGATTCAGATGATCGGCGACGTGTGGAGCTTGGTGAGCTACCCCCAGCTCACTTGTTCAGCGCAAAATCGGGCGGCAGCACATCTCTGCGCTACTGTGAAAAATGCGCATCAGAGCATATTTCGTCGCATGGAGTTGCGATCTGGCGAGTCTCTCATCAACTTCCGGGCGTCGTAGTCTGCGTAGAACATGCTCAACCATTAGTTGAGTATTCGCAAGTTCGCCAGATTTGGACCCTGCCTCTTTCGAGACGAGCAGGCGAAATATGTATTGCTTCGCAAAGGGAGCTGGAGTTCATGATTGCCGTAGCCAGGGCGGCTCGGTACATTTTCGAATGCGAAGCAGTAGACGTAAATCTGCTTCGGAATAATGCCTGCAAGGTGCTGTGTGAAGCCTATGGTGCACTGGATGCTAAAAGGTTAGACCCTGAACTCGTGGAGCGTGAATGGAGCCGTTCGACCTTGTTTCAGTGGTGTACTCGCACCGCGACATGTATTAAGGCATTTCCAAGATTTTGGCTCACTGATGTGATTAGAAAACGGCGCTCAGAAAGAAATCCTTTGAGATGGGCGTTTGCGATTGCATATTTCAGTGAGCGATCATGGACTTCGATTGACATTTTTTTTGCAAACCTGTCTGTTTCGCAGTCTACTCAGCTCTCCTTGTGGTCAGATATCGAAGATATTCCGCAGGAAATCCAGCACGCTTTTGAGCGCGCGCATAGCCTTACCGAAGCGGCCGCGATGCTGAGAGTTACAGCACCTACCGTCCGCAGATGGATACGCACTAATCCAGATCTTTCCGGTATCACTCAGCATTGGAAATTCAGGCGATGATAGCAAACGTGCCAGATGGAGTAGAGCTCGATTCCTATGTAAACTTGCTGCAATATTTGCGTGGTGGAAGAGCAAGTCCTTTCAAGAGGAGGTGCCTTATTTGGCGCGCCAATCAGGTTTCTGAGTCCATGCTCAGCGGTCGAAGTAATCCGTTGCAGATACTTGTGAGGCACTCCGTCTGGCCTTTGGTAGTCGCAACGCTTTGCGAATCTGCGAATCATAGCGTGATACCAGAAATGACCTCGGCGCATGTTGACGATGATTTTTCCGAAAGGGTCATGCGCTTGATGCCAAAACGCGCGCCGAGCTATAGGCGTTGCCCGCGCTGCATATCTGAGGATCTTAAGGAGTATGGATTCGCCTTCGGTCGGAGTCTGCATCAATTAACCGTTGTACGCACTTGCCCGAGGCATGACGTAGTACTGGAAGAGGAGTGTGCGAAGTGCCAAGCAGGTTTTGAGTCGCCGATCCGTTGTGCACCATATAGAGGCGAACTTCAGCTATGCCGCCAATGTGGATCGACAAAAGGACGACCGGTTCCTCATACACCTTCAGACGGCTATAGGGCGTTGGTTGAGCTGCTTGGTTGTGGAATGGAAGGGCGTGCACCTGAAGTCGGGCCGCGGATGTTGAAAGTTGCGTTGGATCGTTTTGCCGAGCTTACTTTGGAGCATGGTGTTGACTTATTTCCAATGTTCTCTAGGTTTTGGGCTAAAAATGATTTGCAAGGCGCCTGCGAGGTGAGTAGTGCCAATCCGCAGGAGATTCGTGCTGCATTGTTGTTTGGTACTCCTCCAAATAGCGTTATTTCCGCATACGTATTGGCCAGCTTCTTTCATGCAGTGATCGTCAAAGAAGACGGCTTGCCGATCGGCCCAGCAGTTCGTACGCCCAGTTGGAAGTTCAAAACTAACTTTCTGGTGCATTCTCGCATCAAATGTCGGGCTCGAGAATTCGGGATACCTATGCGGGTTATGTATTGGGTTTTTCTTGGGGACTGGTCAGCCATTCGCAGGTTTGGCTATTCCAATAAGGAGCTCCGTCGGTTTGTTGCTACGCTTGAAAGCTGGGAGCAATTGGTTATTCACGCGCGCAGGGCGATATTTCTGCGGGAAAGGCTGCGCAGGCTCAATTTCAACGATGGGAAAATAGCGAGGCCGCCGAAAGTTTTGGTGAGGAGCGCTGAGAACTGCCGTGTGATGGAGCGATTCAAATTCGCTTGTAAGCTATTGGAACTACATTGCGAAGTGGTGCTTCTGGATGGCGCCCGGAGCGAAAGCCCTGTAGTGCTGCTCGATGGAGTAGAGGTGAGGTACGAGTGTCCATATAAATTCTATACATACGTTATACAGCGTGCTCAATCTTGGCCTCAGCTTCGGGCGCTGAAATTTTTTATGATTCCCAACGTCCCGTGCTTTCATAATGACCCATGACAACTGCGTATTTCGGACACGCCTGAACACGGGGTCCATTTCGATGCGGCCACTCCGCCGACAGCGTTGACAGGTCGGAAAAATCCGACCCCTGCGCTCTTGTGGGGCAGAATTCGGTCAACTCGGGACATTCGAAGCCTAGCTCAGGAGAACCAGAAGCTAGTGTTCGTGCGCTTTGTTCAAAATTCGCTTGCCCCGCCCCTTGGGGCCACCTTTATAAAAGCCTCTTCCAAAATGTGAAGAGGTGAATTTGTGAGCAACCGAATGCGATTCCTGAGCCCTTCAGAGGCAGCGAGAAGGCTTGACATCTCCGCAAAAGCGCTACGTATTTACGAGCAACGTGGTCTTATTGCGCCGACGCGCACCGAGGCTGGCTGGCGGTCTTACGGACCGGAGGAGATGCAGCGTGCCGGCGAAATTGTGGCCCTTCGTGCGCTGGGCTTGAGTCTTGCGCAAGTGGCCGGTGTTTTAAAAGGCGAGGCCGAGGGACTTGAGCCTGCCTTGGCCTTGCATCAGGCTGTGCTGGAAGGCGCTGCGCGTCGATTGGGAGACACCATCGAACGTGTTCGTGGCCTACGAGCCAAATTGGACAGTGGACAGAGGCCAACCCTCACCGAGTTGACGCGCTTGCAGGATTCGACCAGTGGGCTGAGTGTTGAATTCGAACTTCCCTGGCCCTGGGGTGGTGAATACTTCCGCTTGCACGACATACGTCCCCTGAACTACATCGTGGGCCCGTTAGGAAGTGGAAAAACTCGATTGGCGCTGCGTCTAGCCGAGGTGCTTCCTTCGGCTGCGTTCCTTGGTCTAGAGCGGGTTCTGTCAGGTGATGCCAAGGCGCGCTTAGATGCGGACACGAACCTACGGCTACGCGTCAACCATGCGATTGATTGGCTGGTCGAAGACGGCGCTGTCGCCTCCGAGGCGCTAATCGCTTTGCTGATCGGACTGGAAGCCGAAGGGCCAACCATTCTGGTCGTCGACATGGTCGAGCACGGACTGGATACGCCCACTCAACAGGCTCTGTCTGCCTATTTGCGTCGCCGCATGTCCTTGGAGCGCCCGCTCTTCTTAATGACACGTTCTGCTGTCATCCTCGATTTAGCTTCCATTGGCACTGGAGAGTCCATTCTTCTCTGCCCTGCCAATCACAGCCCACCGATTCGCGTGGCGCCCTATCCAGGTGCGGTCGGCTATGAAGCCGTCGCAACTTGTTTGGCAGCTCCTGAGGTACGCGCGCGAACGGAAGGCGTTATTGCATGGCGGCCGCAGGGGCATGTGTACGAGGATGGGCACCTCTCAGCTCGTTGCTAGCCACATTTTTTGCAGTGCAAAGGCGTTTGCGAATCCGGAAACATGGACAGCCAAGAGCAGGCGTTTGAGAAGCAGCCTCACTGTAGTGGAGATGCACCACCCGCCAATCGAAACCCATTTGTTTCCACACCGTCTTGGCCGTTTGCAGCCGGTGACTGAGGAATCCTGCTGAGGGTACTCATGGCGCTGGACTGACCAGGCATCACTACCGTCATATGCGATTCAATTGCGCGACCGGTAAGGAAATCTCGCTTGTCAATCACCTAGTGGAATACTTTCAGTGAGCGCAAGTGGGCTAGTTCTATTGCGCTTTCAATGTCCGCAACAAGGCAAAAATGAGTACTGCTACGCGACCCAGCCGAGGGTTATCAGTATTGTGCCCACTGCCCTATGGCACTGCCCTCTCGTGTTTTGGAGTCCCTCTGCCAGTAGATCCAATCATTGTTAGCGAGCTGGTTCTAGCAAGCCCAAGATCCACTCATTGCATTCCTCATTCGCATTCTCCCGCTTGGCCGTGCCCTTTAGAACGGCAATACCAGATCCACTCATTGTTATTAAGACCCATTCTGCTAACGAAGATTGGTCAACTGGCTAACAAAGATTGGCTAATGGCTAACAAAGAGTGGCCATACAGTCGAGAACGAGTTCCCGGTCTCCCGTGCGAGCCACTTCGCGAAATGTCTTTGCGATGACAGCGTCAAATAGTTTCGACGAGCTTTGAGCGTGAGCGTGCCTCTGCTACCGGGCGCGACCCGTTCTCGGGCCCGCATCCATTGACCAGTTGCTAGATCGTAGTCAGGTACCCAATTTCGGTAGTCCGTCATTGGGTACATTCACCCCTGGTTACAGAGATCCAATCTAGACAACGGATGACAGAACAACACCTCACACTCAGCCAACTCGAAAGCCATCTGTGGGAATCCGCCAACATTCTGCGCGGCCCGGTGGATGCGGCTGACTTTAAGACCTATATCTTCCCGCTACTGTTTTTCAAGCGCATCTGCGATGTTTGGGATGATGAATATCAGGAGATTGTTGATGAGACCGGAGACGAGCAATTGGCTTGGTTTCCCGAGTCTCACCGCTTCCAGATCCCAGAAGACTGTCACTGGAACGATGTCCGTACAAAAGCCAACAACGTTGGTACCGCCTTACAGCGCGCCATGCGCGAAATCGAGAAGGCCAACCCAGACACTCTGTACGGTGTTTTCGGTGATGCCCAGTGGAGCAACAAAGACCGCCTGTCTGACGCTTTGCTCAAGGACCTGATCGAACACTTTTCACGTCTGCCATTGGGAAACCAGAACGTCGCCTCTGACTTGCTTGGTGATGCGTATGAGTACCTAATCAAGAAGTTCGCCGATGCCACCAATAAAAAGGCGGGCGAGTTCTACACTCCGCGCAGCGTGGTGCGCTTGATGATTGACATGCTTGACCCCCGCGCGGGTGAGACCATTTACGACCCAGCATGCGGTACCGGCGGCATGTTGCTGGCTGCGGTGCAACACGTCAAAGACACCCATGGCGATGTCAAGCTGCTTTGGGGGAAGCTGTTTGGCCAAGAGAAAAACCTCACCACCTCGTCCATAGCCCGCATGAATCTGTTCCTGCATGGCATTGAAGATTTTCAGATCGTGCGTGGTGACACCCTGCGCAACCCGGCTTTCTTCGATGGTGACCGCCTTGCCAACTTCGACTGCGTCATTGCCAATCCACCGTTCTCGTTAGAAAAGTGGGGTGAGGAGCAATGGGTCAACGACCCCTTCGGCCGCAACTTTGCAGGCCTGCCCCCTTCCAGCTCAGGCGACTTCGCCTGGGTGCAGCACATGGTCAAGTCGATGGCGGAGGTCAAAGGACGCATGGCCGTGGTCTTGCCCCAAGGTGCACTGTTCCGCAAAGGCGCTGAGGGCGCGATACGCCAAAAGCTGCTTGAGATGGATTTGATCGAAGCCGTCATTGGCTTGGCCCCCAACCTGTTCTACGGCACGGGCCTGGCTGCTTGCGTCTTGGTGCTGCGCAAGAAGAAGCCTGTCAAACGACGCAAACAGATCATGGTGGCTGATGCGTCACGCCTTTTCCGGCGTGGCCGGGCACAGAACTATCTCGAGCCAGAGCATGCGCTAGAAATCCAGTGCTGGTTCGAGAAATTTGAAGATGTGCAAGACGCCGTGCGTATCGTCAATCTGGATGAGATCAAGGCAGAAGACTGGACCCTCAATATTTCGCGATACGTCTTGCCACCGCTACAGGAGGATATTCCCGCACTGCCGGATGCTATTGCTGCTTTCAAAGAAGCACTCACCCGCTGCCGCGATGCTGAAACCCGTCTGGCTGAGGTGATGAACGAGGGAGACTGGCTGCAATGATGCCCTTAATTCAATTGCAAGGTGCAAATCCTGTCGCCCTTTTCGACACCGCATTAAATGCTGCGCATTCGCGGGCATCAGCTGGTGGCCAGCTGGCCGAACCTTATTTTGTGCGTGAGCTTATTTCAAACACCACAATTCGGGCTCTGAACACGGCAGCAGCAAATTCGTATGACGAAAACCTGAATGTTGTTCGTTTTCGGGGAGGTTTCCTGCATTCACGCCCTTGGGCAGTGTTTGACGCTTTGGACAGTTTAGGCAATAAAAAAATTGGCTGTACAAGAGAACTTGCAGACGCGTTACTAGTATTTCATTTAACCGAGCAAGATGGCACTGGCGCTCACAAAATTGTTCGACGCGCGGCTTGCCTTCTAATGTTTAAAATGTCCCATTCGGCTTTGCCGACTACTCCAAGTTTCATTCCGTTAGGGGCAGTTCTCCCCAACAACACTGACCAAGAGCAGTTCTATCTTTTCAATCAGTGGCCTGAATTTGATTTAAAAACATCGAAAAAAACCAAAATCAAAGGCAAGGGAAATTATTTGCTAGCTAAAAATTCAGATTTTAGTTTCGGTAAATACTCATTGGTCTGGGATGGCGGCGTAGTGCCCCCTCAATGGTCAGAACGCTGGCGATATGCTGCCCCAATTGCATCGGTTCCGGTTACTGATTCGCTTGGTTCTCTGCTCGGAAAACTCGTAGATTCCCATAAAACTGTTGGCGAAACTTTCACTCCTACCGGTACCAGAGATTGGGATTTTTTGTTGAAAGATTTACTTCAATATGCAGAAACCAAATTTTGGAAAGGCAGCCGAAACGCCAATCCAGCTGGTCTTTCTTTCCTATCTCATTTTGAAAAGACGATAGAAAACTTGGGCACGTGCATGCAGCACGCCCGGTTGGGTTTGGGCCCTGACTATGACCCGGGTATGGAGTATTACTACATGCGCCATTTTCACCATTCGAGAATGCATGAGGGATATCCAAATATCAATAACGAGATCGATTTGGATGGCATGCCGATAATTTTTGCCACCGCCACTTCCTTCAAGTCACCAGAGCGAAGAGATGCCCCAAGTCTGCAGGCCCGTAAAAGGGCACTTTTGGACGCACTCCGTTCGTTGAGATAACAGCAGACTCAACATGAATCGAATTACCCAACAAGAACTCGAAAGCTACCTCTGGGGTGCAGCCGTCTTGCTGCGCGGCCTAATTGACGCGGGCGATTACAAGCAATTCATCTTTCCGCTGCTGTTCTACAAGCGCGTGGCCGACGTCTGGGAGGAAGAGTACCAGGCAGCGGTAGTGAACTCGGGTGGCGACCTGTCTTATGCCAAGTTCTCGGAAAACCATCGCTTCCAGATCCCCGAGGGGGCCAACTGGAACGATGTGCGCCAGACGCCCAAAAACGTCGGTGCCGCCATTCAGCGCGCCATGCGTGCAATCGAATCAGCCAACCCCGACATGCTCGACGGCATCTTTGGTGACGCGCCGTGGACCAACCGCGAGCGCCTGCCCGACGAAACGCTGAAGAATCTGATCGAGCACTTTTCCACCCAGACCCTGTCCGTCGCCAATGTGCCGGAAGATGAGCTGGGCAATGCCTATGAATATCTGATCAAGCGTTTCGCGGACGACTCTGGCCACACTGCGGCGGAGTTTTACACCAACCGCACCGTCGTCCACCTGATGACGCAACTCCTCGCGCCCAAGGCGGGTGAGTCCATTTACGATCCCACCTGCGGCACCGGCGGCATGCTGATCTCCGCGCTGGACGAAGTAAAGCGCTCTGGCGGCGAGTACCGCACGCTCAAGCTCTACGGGCAAGAGCGCAACCTCATCACCTCGACCATCGCCCGCATGAACGTTTTTCTGCACGGTGTGGAGGACTTTGAAATTATCCGTGGTGACACGCTGGCTGACCCTAAACTCATCGAAGGTGACCGACTGCGCCAGTTCGATGTGATCCTGGCCAATCCGCCGTATTCCATCAAGCAGTGGGACCGCGAAGCCTGGGCGCAAGACAAGTGGGGCCGCAACTTCATCGGCACGCCGCCGCAAGGCCGTGCCGACTATGCCTTTCAGCAGCACATTTTGGCCAGCCTCACTGACAAGGGCCGCTGCGCAGTGCTGTGGCCGCATGGGGTGCTGTTCCGCAACGAAGAGCAGACCATGCGCGTCAAGATGATCGAGCAGGATTGGGTAGAAGCCGTCATCGGCCTGGGCCCCAACCTGTTCTACAACTCCCCCATGGAGTCGTGCATCGTCATCTGCAACCGCAAGAAGGCTGCGGCACGCAAGGGCAAGGTGCTCTTCATCGACGCCGTGGCAGAGGTCACCCGCGAGCGGGCGCAGAGCTTTTTGAAACCCGAGCACCAGAAGCGTATTCTGGATTCCTTCAAAGCATTCACAGATGTGTCCGGTTTCGCCAAGGTGGCAACCCTGGCCGAGCTTGCTGCCGTTGCGGGCAATCTGTCCATCCCGCTGCACGTCAAGCGCGTTGCCGCCGCACCGGCAACCGACAGCAACGGTGAAGCGGTATCGCTGCAATCCACGTGGGACCAGTGGCAAACCGACGGCCGAGCGTTCTGGCTGCAAATGGATGCGTTGGTCGAAACACTGGACAGCCTGACTACAGAGGATGCTGACCATGTCTAACCACCCTGCTCAATTCGCACGAAAAGTCGCTGCTACTTTGATAGCTGCTTGCGCAATTTTCAAAAAGGCTACAGCCTGTTTTGACCACAAATCTATCCACTTCGAACGGCGTGTCGCCTTGGCAGTGGCAAACACGCATGTGGGGTTCTATGGGTAAAGCCAATCCGCCAAGTAAAAAAGCTGAGGCACTAAAGCCTGGCTGGAAAGTCTGGCGTTTTGATGAGGTTGCCACCAATGTGAATACCCGCGTCGATAACCCATCCGAGTCCGGAATGGAGCACTACGTTGGCCTGGAGCATCTAGATGCTGATTCGCTAAAGATTCGCCGCTGGGGCACACCGGACGATGTTGAGTCGACCAAGCTTTACTTCAAAGTCGGAGACATCATTTTTGGTAAGCGACGCGCCTATCAGCGCAAGCTTGGTGTCGCAGAATTTGATGGAATTTGCTCTGCACACGCATTAGTGCTACGGGCGAAACCCGCAGTCGTATTGCCGGAATTCCTACCGTTCTTCATGAAAAGTGACCTTTTCATGAATCGCGCTGTTGAGATATCAGTGGGCTCGCTGTCACCAACAATCAACTGGAAGACTTTGGCGGCACAGGAGTTTTCGATACCTCCTATTGAAGAGCAAAGAGTTATCACTGAGGTTCTTCGAGCAAACTTAGAGTGCTTTGACTCGTACCTTAGTCTAGAGATGTCAATTCGTGAGCTGCTGCTGTCTCAATCTTTGGCCTTGTTTTCTGACGTGGCGCAAGACATTGGGGCAATGAAGAAAATTGCCGAAATAGCAGAAGTTCAGTACGGTTTGACAATCAATGCGAAGCGTCGAGACATGGCTCAGCAATTGCCGTACTTGCGGGTTGCGAACGTACAGCGTTTTTCGCTGAATCTTAGTGAAGTGAAGGATGTAGGAGTCGAATCTCGTGACGATAGTTGCGCACTCAAAGGAAACGACATCCTAGTTGTTGAGGGGCATGCGGACATCAACGAACTTGGGAGGGCTGCAATGTGGGATGACCAGTTGCCAGTGTGTCTTCACCAAAATCACCTAA